>CALAKE010000505.1 GCA_937922775.1 uncultured bacterium
TTCAGTGGCGCCGAGATCGAGCAGGTTGTGGTTTCGGGCCTCTACACCGCCTTCACGGCGCACGAGCCCCTGTCCAACGAGATTCTCGTCACCGAGGGCCAGCGCACCCGTCCTCTCGCCGTCACCATGGCCGAGCACATCGCCCGCCTCCGCGAATGGGCTAGCACGCGCGCCGTCTCTGCAAACTGACTTCTTTCTGAGAATTAGACAAATCCCCAGGCCTCTGGGATCAGTAAGGGTAGAGAGGCCTGGAGAATATGTACGCTACCACCGTTATGGATCGAGCCCCTGCAGCCCGGGAATCCTGGATCGAGGCGCACCGACCTCGCCTTGTCGGGATCGCACAGGCGATCTTGCACGACGGAGCAGAGGCCGAAGACGTCGTCCAGGACACGTTGCTGATGGCCTGGCGGCGCGCTTCGACCCAAAACATCGAGAATTGGGGCGGCTACGTTTCCCGCGCGGTTTATTGGAATGCATTGAAACGTCGTGCGCGCCGCAGGTCGGATGTCTCGATGGACAGCGAGTCTTCTCAGGTCCTCCTGGCAAGTGAACCCGATGGAGAGGAGCAGCAGCTCGGCCCGCTGGAGCTGGAACGAGCGATCGAGGAGTTGCCTCTGGCGCAACAGACCGTCGTCAGGTTGCGGTACTACGTCGGCATGTCG
The DNA here is from genome assembly GCA_937922775.1 of uncultured bacterium. Classification (GTDB taxonomy): domain Bacteria; phylum Acidobacteriota; class UBA890; order UBA890; family UBA890; genus CALAKE01. The sequence continues at coordinate 666 of CALAKE010000505.1, forward strand.
TTCCGAGAGGTGGGACAGGCGCTCTCGATTTCAGCTAACACGGCAGCCAGCCGTAGCCGATACGCCCTGCAGAAGTTGAGGCGCTCCTTGCAGGTCGGGAGAAGACGATCGAGCGGTAACAAGTAACATTCTCGAGGAGGACAACAATGGAACAGCTACGATTCGCGAACTGGGTGGGACTGGTGGGAGTGGTTGGGGGGGTCCTGATCGCACTGGGCTTTCCCCTCATCATTCTCGCCTACGGGCTCGGTCTTTCGACCTCGGTTCAGACGACCCTGGTGATCCTCGGACTGCTTGGGGGAGTCGCCCTGGCAGGGGTTGCCGCGGTAGTTGGGATTACCGTCCCCACCGCGATCAACAGTGGCGGATTCGACATTGATAAGTTGGCAGCCTGTTGTGACGACCTAGAGGCCAAGGAGAAGGCTGGCAGTCCGACCGCGGCCGAGTCGAGCTGACCCCGAGACTGCAGAAGACCCAATGCCCGGGCTCCTCCCCGCGAACCGTTGACGAGTCAGGTTCGCGATGAGGGTCCCGGGCTACTATCGTAGATATCGTCGAAACCGATGGCTGGTCTGATCTAGGCTTCTCATCGCCCTCGCCCGTCCCCAGGATTGGCCGCAGCACTCGGAGAAACTTCTCTTGTCCGTTCATGAACTGGCCGGCAAACCGGCTCCGGCTTCCCTACTCGTCAACGTTCCTCGACTAATCAGCGCCTACTACACGCTCCGGCCGGACGCCGGCGAACGAGACCAGAGAGTTTCGTTCGGCACCTCGGGGCATCGCGGAACGTCATTTGCGGCCAGCTTCAACGAAGACCACATCCTGGCGATCTCGCAGGCCATTTGTGACTACCGCGCCGAGGTTGGCATCGGCGGCCCGCTGTTCCTGGGCAAGGACACGCATGCGTTGTCCGAGCCTGCCCACATCAGCGCTCTCGAGGTACTGGCGGCCAACGGGGTCGAAGTTCGCATCGCGAGGGATCAGGAGTACACACCTACGCCCGTGATCTCGCACGCCATCCTCATCTTCAATCGTGATTTGCGGGCGGCACAGACAGGAAGGGGTTCGGGGAGCGCCGGGCAGGCCGACGGCATCGTCATCACTCCGTCGCACAATCCGCCCGATGATGGTGGCTTCAAGTACAACCCGCCACACGGTGGCCCGGCGGGAACGGAGGCCACCCGCTGGATCGAGGACCGCGCCAACTCTCTTCTCGAGGGTGGTAACCAGGGCGTCGAGCGCCTCTCATACGAGCGGGCTCTGCGGCAGCCGAACGTGAGCGAACACGACTACATCAGTGCCTACGTCGACGATCTCGGCAGCGTCATCGACATGGAGGCTATCCGCGCCTCGGGGCTCAGGATCGGAGCCGATCCCATGGGTGGTTCGGGTATTGCCTACTGGGAGCCGATCCGTGAACGCTACGGACTCGACCTGACCGTGGTGAATCCCGAGGTCGACCCGACCTTTCGCTTCATGCGGGTCGACAAGGACGGCAAGATCCGCATGGACTGCTCGTCTCCCTACGCCATGGCGGGCCTCATCGACCTGAGGAACGAATACGATCTGGCCTTCGGCAACGACTCCGACTACGACCGCCACGGTATCGTCACGCCTGAGGCCGGTCTGCTGAACCCGAACCACTATCTCTCGGTCGCGGTCGAGTATCTATTCCGGAGCCGCCAGAGCTGGAGCGAGAAGGCAGCCGTCGGCAAGACCTTGGTGACCAGCAGCATGGTCGATCGGGTGGCGGGACACCTGGGACGCGAGATCTCCGAGGTGCCGGTGGGGTTCAAGTGGTTTGTGGACGGCTTGCTCGACGGCTCCTTCGGTTTCGGTGGCGAGGAGAGCGCCGGCGCATCGTTTCTGCGCATGGACGGCACCGTGTGGACCACCGACAAGGACGGCTTCATCCTCGATCTCCTGGCGGCGGAAATCACCGCCAAGACAGGCCGCGACCCGTCCGAGCACTACGCGGTGCTGACGGAGAAGTTTGGTGAACCGGTCTATGAACGAATCCAAGCGCCGGCCACTCCTGAGCAGAAGGCAGCACTGAAGGGCCTGTCGCCGGAGCAGGTCACGGCCGGGGAGCTAGCCGGCGAGGAGATTCTGGCCAAGATCACGCACGCTCCGGGTAATGGTGCGGCCATCGGCGGTCTCAAGGTGGTCACTGAAAACGGCTGGTTCGCGGCGCGCCCATCGGGAACCGAGAGTATCTACAAGATTTATGCCGAGAGCTTCAGGGGCGCGGATCATCTGGCCCAGATTCAGGAAGAAGCGCAGGCGATCGTCAGCTCGGCGCTGGCCGAGGCTGGCCTGTGATGGCGGCGCTCAACGCGAGAATGATGCTCCGCTCAGGAGCAGATTCCATTTCAACAGGAGAGCAGGCTCATGCGTAGGTTGGCTCTACTCACCCTCGTCGCCGTATTCGCTGTTCTGATCACCACGACTCTCTCGTTGGGCCAGGAGGAAGCAAAAACCTACGTGCGCGCCGGCCACCTGCTGGACGTTCAGTCGGGCGAGCTCCTGGCGGATCAGGCCATCATCATCATCAACGATCGCATCTCGGAGGTCGGGCCGGCCTCGCAGATCGCCGTGCCGGATGGCGCCGAGGTCATCGACCTGAGCGATACCACAGTCCTGCCCGGCCTCATCGACTCGCACGTTCATCTGACCGGCGACTACCGCAAGCACGGCTACTCGGCCGTTGGAATTTCGGTGCCGCGCGAGGCACTCACCGGCGCGTATTTCGCCCGCATCACGCTAGAGGCCGGCTTCACGACGGTTCGCAACGTCGGGGCGCGCGCCTTCACCGACGTGGCGTTGCGCGACGCCATCGCTGCGGGTGAGCTCCCGGGTCCGCGTATTCTGGCCTCCGGCCCAGCGCTAGGAATCACCGGGGGACACTGCGACGTGAACCTGTTTCCCTACGAGGCGGACATCACCGCCGACGGCGTGGCCGACGGCCCCTGGGCGGTTCGTCAGCAGGTGCGGGAGAACGTCAAGTACGGGGCCGACCTGATCAAGTTCTGCGCCACTGGCGGCGTGCTGTCGAAGGGCACTCTCATCGGTTCCCAGCAGTACACGCTCGAGGAGATGGAGGCACTGGTCGACGAGGCGCATACGCTCGGCCGCAAGGTGGCGGCGCACGCGCACGGTACGACCGGCATCAAGACCGCGATCCGGGCCGGGGTCGACTCGATCGAGCATGCCAGCCTCCTCGATGATGAGGCGATCGCGCTCGCCAAGGAGCACGGTACGACGCTGGTGATGGACGTGTACGTGACCGATTTCATCCTCACCATGGGGGCCGAGGTCGGCATGCTGCCCGAGTCACTCGAGAAGGAGAAGCAGGTGGGCCAGAGGCAACGCGTCAGCTTCCGCAATGCCCACGGTTCAGGCGTCAAAATCGCCTTCGGCACCGACGCCGCCGTCTACCCCCACGGCGACAATGGTAAGCAGTTCGCCGAGATGGTGGAGCACGGGATGACTTCGACCGAGGCCATTCAGGCAGCGACGGTGGTCGCGGCCGAGCTTCTGGGAATGTCCGACGATGTCGGTGCTCTCGTACCCGGCCGCTATGCCGACATGATCGCGGTGACCGGCAATCCTCTGGAGCAGATCGACGTTCTCGAGAGCATTCCCTTCGTCATGAAGGGCGGGCAAGTCTACAAAGACAAGCTGGAGCGTTAGGGGCCCTGCCGTTCATCGCCCCAACACACAGATCAGCGTCGGTCGGGCGAGGCAGCGTCGTAGCTGGGCGGCGATCGACGTTTACGACCGATTACCCAGATAGGGCCCAAGCCAGGCCTCGCGGTAGTAGTCGGCGAGCTGCAGGCGTGAGGCGGCGGGCTCGTCCAGGATCACCGTGACGTCCGGGTGCTGCTGCAACACTGAGGCGGGAACCAGCGCCGTCACCGGCCCTTCGATCATTCCGGCCACGGCCTCCGCCTTCGACTCGCCAAAGGCGAGCACCAAGCAACGATGTGCTTCCAGGAAGTTGGCCAGGCCCAACGTCACCGCCTGCTGCGGCATGCTCTCGTGACCACCGAAGGCTTTCGCTAGGTAGCCACGTTTCGCCACCGTGAGCGGCACCAGGCGCATCCGTGAGGCGAGTGAGGATCCGGGATCGTTGGCGGCGAGGTGCCCGTCGCCGCCGATGCCAAGGATCTGCAGGTCGATGCCGCCGGCCCTCTCGATGGCACGCTCGTACTGCTCGATCATGCCCGGTAGGTGGCGGGCCATCCCGTCGGGAATATGGCAGCGGCGCACGGCCAGCTCGAGCGGCTCGAACAGCGCCTTGCGCATGGACATGAGATAGGACGCAGGGTGATCGTGTGGAATGCCAACGAACTCATCCGGGTTGAAGGTCGTGATGCGATGGAAATCGACCAGGCCACGGCGGTGCTTGTCGATGAGATGCCGGTAGAGCTCGGCCGGCGTGCTCCCCGTGGCCAAACCGAGAATCGACGTGGGCTTGTCGATGACCTGATCGGCAACCATTTCGGCGGCCAAACGACTGGCCATGTTGGCATCGGGCTGGATGATGACCTTCATGGCGCCCCATCTTACCCGTCTGCGACCGGCAAGCCCACAGTCAGGATTGGCAACAGAAGAACGGAGCGGGCAATTCCCGAGAGCACCGGGATGAGGCTAGTTCACCACCGAGGGAGGCAGGCCCATCCGCTCGACCATATCCAGATACCTCGGTTCGGAGCGCAGGATGTCGAACGCCGGGTAGGCAATGACGAGAAACAAGAGCGGAGACCGTGCCGCATAGGCCCTCTCGATCCAGTGCAGGGCTTCCTCGGTCGCACCGGCTCGTGCGTACCATCGCGCCACCTCAAATGCACCCAGATCGTTGTTGGACGCGGCCCGTTCTGCTCTCAGATCGGCGACGGCTCGCAATGCTCCCACAGGACCCGCCTCAACTCCACCTCGGTCAAGCGCCTCGATGAGTGCAGAGGCGCCGTAGCGCTCGAAATCTCGCCGGTATCTGGCGACCGCCTCATCCTGCTTTCCTTGAAACCACAGCGCATCTGCAACGAAACCCGCGTCGTTCATGATCCCCAGATCCCGCATGACCTCATATTCTCTGATAATCTCATCGTAGCGCCGCAGCATCAGCAGATGTCCCAGGACCGGGCCGCTCGTGAGAGGGGAAAACGGATCGGATTCCCGCCCCAGCTCGACCTGCCGTAGCGACTCTTCCGGTAGTCCCTTCACCAGCAGAGCGTCGGCGTATCCGTGGCGAGCGAAGCTCTGGTTGGGTTGGCGCTCCAACGCCAGCAGAAACTCCTGCTCGGCTCCGTCCCAGTCCCAGTCAAACCAAAGATCGATGAAACCCAACACGACGTGGGCCCCTGCCTCCTCGGGATCGAGCTCGAGCGCTCTCTCGGCCAGCGCGTTCATCTCGTCGATGTTCTCACTCACGGGAACCCATTCGAAGGCGGCGGGGGCAGCCAGCGCGAACGCCAGGCCGGCATAGCCCTTGGCGAAGTTGGGATCGATCTCTATGGACCGGCGAAATTGCTCGGTACCCCTTCGCACCCCCTCGAAAGTCAAATTCTGGATGGTCTGGAATCCTCGCAGGTAAGCCTCATACGCCTCTGGATCGACCTGCCCCGCCCCAGCGAGCCGCGCTTCCTGCTGAGGTGTCAGCGCGATTTCGATCTCGTCGGCGATGGCCCGGGCCACTTCGCTAAGCAGCACGAGGACGTTCTCGAGAGATCGGTCGTAGCTTTCCGCCCACAAATGCGAGTCACTGGGGCCGTGAACGAGTTGAGCCGTAATGCGCACCTCGTCACCGACACGCAGCACCGAGCCCTCGACAAGCCCGTCGACGGCGAGCTCGGCGGCGATCTCGGGCATCGATTTCTCAGTATCCCGGTATCGCAGAACAGAGGTGCGCGATGTCACTCGCAAAGCGCCGACCTTGGCCAAGTCGGTGATCAGCTCCTCGTGCATGCCGTCGACGAAATAGTCCTGTTCTGGGTCGTTCATCAGATTGTCGAACGGCAGCACTGCCAGGGACCGGATCTGCGGTGGGCCGGCGCCTTCTGGAGTTCGATCCCTGAGGACAAACAGGCTCATCGCCACGAGGATGGCGATGGCTACGGCCCCAATGGCACCTAACGCCACTGCCCAGCGCCCCCAGGGCTTTCGGTCCGCTCGATCAGGTGTCCGCGGAGCGAGTGGGGACGCGCCACTGAGCGCGTCCTCCGACGCGAGATCCTTGCCCACATCCTCCAGTTCGTTGCGCACGTCAATCGCCGATTGATAGCGGCGCTCCGGGTCCTTTTCGATACACCGGCGGATGACGCGGCCGAGGTGGCGCGGCATATCGCTTCGGAATTCGGTAACGCCCCGCGGCACATCCCTGAGGATTGCCGACATGACGTCGGCGCTGGTTTCCCCGGCGAAGGGTCGTTCGCCAGTGGACATCTCGTAGAAAACGACCCCGAGTGCAAAGATGTCGGAACGCTGGTCCAGAGGCTTGCCCTGGAGCTGCTCGGGAGACATATAGGGCACGGTACCGAGGACCCGCCCCTCTTCGGTCAAGGCTCGTTCCGTGGCGAGGGCGGTCGCCTCGACCGTGCCGGTGTCGGGCCGCAGCTTGGCCAAGCCGAAGTCGAGCACCTTCAATCGGCCGTCGCTAGTGACCAGGATATTGGCCGGTTTCAGGTCCCGGTGCGTGATGCCCTTGCGGTGCGCCACTGCCACCGCCTCAGCCAGAGGGACGCCGATCTCGAGGAGCTTCTTGAGGTCGAGCCCTCGCGCGGGAATCAACTCCGCGAGGCTTTTCCCTTCAACCAGCTCCATGGTCAGAAAGTGCACCTCGCCGTGTCCCTCGACCTCGGCGGACTCGAAGGAGTGCAGGGTGACGATATTGGGGTGGTTGAGGGCCGCGACCGCCTTGGCCTCCTGCTCGAGGCGCCGCAACCGCTCGGGATCGGCGGACAGGTCGGCGGGCAGGAACTTCAGAGCTACGAGGCGGTCCAGCCGGGTGTCCTCAGCCTTGTAGACGACCCCCATCCCGCCTTCACCGATCTCCTCGAGAATCTTGTAGTGTAAGATTGTGCGCCCGATCATCCGCTTGCCCCGATGAGCTGACGAGATCGTCCCAAGGATAACTCCAAAAGACCGGCGCGCACCACGCAATCCGGGGATGCATGGGCTGGTCGAACACCGGTATCGTTGGAGGATGCGAAGGAAACTGTGTGGCCTGGTTGCTCTCTGCGTTCTTGTCGGATCCGCGGCCGGCGCCGACTCTATCTATCTGAAGAATGGCAGGGTAATCCACTGCGAGTGGACGCGCGTCGAGGGTGAGTACCTGGTGTTCGGGCAGTACGGCGGCGAGGTGAAGATTCCTCTGGATACAGTTGAGCGTGTCGAGGAAGACTCTGAAAGGGAGCCCGCGCCGACGCCAACCCTCTCCCAGAGGGAGTACCG
>CALAKE010000506.1 GCA_937922775.1 uncultured bacterium
GGAGGCGCGGGGTGATCGCCGTAGCGGACGCTTGAGCGAGCGGCGACTCGTTGTCCTGAGGGGCAAGTACTCCTACCGCGAGTGAACTGTCCGCCGAGGTGATCACCCCGCGCCGACCGACAATCAAGCCCTGGATGAATCGTCAGGGCGTGGCCTCTTCGGCTTGGCCATCTCCTTCGAGGCTCTGGATGGAACCCATGGACAGACCCGCACGGCTCCAGAGAGCGATTCCCACCAGCGTCACCGGCAGGAACGCCACAGCGTGGCTGATGATCGCATAGCTGATCGCGAGATCATTGGGAACTCCCCAAAGCGTCGCCAGGCCGATCTGCGCGGCCTTGTGGAACGATCCAACCGCAGCCGGGGTGGGGACCAGAACGCCAACGACCAGGATCACCAGGAGCGGGAAGACCGCGTAGAACGGGACATCTAGGTCAAAAGCCAGGAATAGCACGTAGTACGAGAGAAGAATGAGGCCCCAGACCGCCAGGGAGTTCATCACGATGGCGAACAGCAGGCGTGGCTGCCCGACGCCGGCAAAGCCATCGAAGAAATTCCGACCAAACTGGCCGAGCTTCGCCGCGAACCGGTCGGGAAAGATACCCAGGAAGCGGTTCAGCATCGACGCCGTGCGGCGCGGCCAGCGCTGAGCGCAAATGGCCAGAAGAACACCGATCCCGACCCCCACTATCGCCAGCAATCCCGTCAGTCGCATGGCGGCAATAACGGCTTGCCCGTCACTGTCGAGTCTCGTGGGCAAGGGAAAGAACGTCAGATAGAGCGCCAGCATGAGCAGGACGGTGAGGAGATCGAAGATACGCTCAAGCACCACAGTGGCAAAGGTGGCCGTCTTGCTGACGTTCTCCCGACGCCCGAGCAGGACGGCTCGAGCCACCTCGCCTAGACGGCCCGGTAGCAGGCCTGTTACCGCCCAGCCCATGAACGTGCAGGAGACGAGCGGGCCGAGGCGGATGCGTTTCAACGGCGCCATCAGGTAGTGCCAGCGCCACGCACGCTGGATCATGCTGAGTAGGGACAGCACGCAGGCGAGAGCCACGAGTCCGTAGTTCGCGTGGCGAAGATGGGCACCCACGGCAGCCAGGTCGGCCTGCCGAAAGAATAGGTACAGAAAAATCGCGGCCAGAATCAGGCCGACAATAGCTTGCCCGCGCCGAGACATGAGAAGGTCTAGAGAAGATGTATGAAAAGGGCGCCTGATCGGCTGCCACCCACACAGCGGCACGATACCTTGGCCCCTCTTGCCTGGTCAAACTCAGCCGGCCAAGCAAGCGACCCCGAGGCGGTCGCCAGTCAGGCGTTTGAGTGGCCGCGTGTCAACTTGACGGAGAGTCGGGACGGGGACTAGACTCCGCGCCGTTCAGCCTGAGGAGCCCCCTTGCCGGCAATCTGCATCGCTGGGTTCCAGAAACTGCTGGAAACAGGGCGGGCCCTGTTGAGAAGCGGAGTCCATCCCCTGTAAATGCAGGGCGCAAGCCCTACGAAGAGGAGCCGCAATATGGATGGCGAGAAGGAGGCACGCGCCACCATAATCGCCGCAGGTCGACGACTTTACGAGCGCCACATCTTGGCGTCTCTCGAGGGCAACATCAGCATTCGCCTTGCTGATGGACGTCTCGTCACCACCCCCACCGGCGCCAACAAAGGCCGTATGACCGAAGAGTGCCTCGTGGTGACCGACAGCGAGGGGAATCCCGAAGGATCAGGGAAGCCATCCTCGGAGATGTTCATGCACCTGGCGATCTATCGTGAGCGGAAGGACGTGGGAGCGGTCGTTCATGCTCATCCGCCCATCGCGACCGGGTACGCCGTGGCCGGCAGGCAGCTACCGGCCGCCGTGCTGGCCGAGGTCGTCGTTGGCTTTGGGTGCATCCCGATTGCGCCATACGGCACGCCTTCGACCGATGCCCTCGCCGAAGCGGTGGCCGGACCTATCCGCAACTATGACGCATTGCTTATGGCGAACCATGGGGCATTGACGGTGGGCGCGAGCCTGGAGCAGGCCGAGGAGCGGATGTACCAACTCGAGCACTTCGCCCACATCAGCTTGGTGAGCCATTTGCTCGGAGGCCCGCAAGAATTCAGCGTGGAAGAGGTCGACAGACTTTCGAGGCTGCGAGAGAGTTGGGGTGGCTCTCCCATCCCACCCGCCTGCTACCCTGTCGGCTGTGGTTCGGAGACAGTGACCCTGACCAAGGACGAGCTCGTGGGGCTGATCGCTGAGGCGGTACGATCTCTGAAGTAGGCGGGAGGCGCACGAGAGAGATGCAAACATTACGCTAACGAAAGCAACGTACTAACAGGAGGACAGCACAGATGGCGGAATATGGAGAAGCTCTCGGAATGGTCGAGACCAGAGGCCTGGTCGGAATGGTCGAGGCCGCAGATGCCATGGTGAAGGCTGCCAAGGTCACCCTGATCGGCTACGAGAAGGTCGGCGGTGCCCTGGTAACCGCGATCGTCCGCGGAGATGTGGCAGCTGTGAAGTCCGCGACCGACGCAGGTGCTGCGGCAGCGCGCCGCGTTGGCGAACTGGTTTCTGTCCACGTGATCCCGAGGCCGCACAGTAGCCTCGAGGATGTTCTGCCTATCGGCAAGAGCGAGTAAGAGTCGAGGTCGATTTCGATAGCCGGGCAGCTCATGCTCCTGGCTTCGATGAGGAGGTGGAGAGCCCGTGTTTCTCGCCCGTGTGGTTGGCACGGTGGTGGCAACGCGCAAGGACCCGAAGCTCACCGGCAGCAAGCTGATGATCGTTGTTCCCGTAGGTCCCGATGGGGACCCCGAGGGCGGCTATGTCGTAGCCGTCGATACGGTCGAAGCTGGCTTCGGTGAGACCGTCCTCGTCGCCCGCGGCTCTTCGGCCCGGATGGCCGAGGGAATGAAGGATCGGCCCGTGGATGCGTCGATCATCGGAATCGTCGACCATGCTGATGTCGACGAGCCGGCTACCTGATCGTGGATCTGGCACGTGTCATTGGTCGAGTTGTCTGCACGGTCAAGGACCCCTCGTTAAAGGGCGTCAAACTCCTGTTGGTGCAACCGCTCGACGGGCAGGGCGAGCCCTTCGGCCAGTCCCTGGTCGCGCTCGATTCAGTCGGCGCCGGCGCCGGGGAGATGGTCTTCTACGTAACCGGGCGCGAGGCAGCTTTCGCCTTTCTTCCCGATTTCGTGATCTCCGACGCATCGATTGTCGGAATTGTCGATCGCGTGGATCGTCGAGTAGAACCGCAAGGGAGCCACTGACATGTTGCTCGGTCGCGTTGTTGGCAACATCGTCTCCTCTCAGAAGCACGAGAAGTTCGAGGCCAAAGCCCTGTTGATGGTCCAACCGATCTCCCTTGACGGCCAGGACCAAGGAGAGCCTTTGCTGACAGTTGACACTGTCGGCGCAGGGCCTGGCGAAACTGTAGTCGTGGTCATCGAAGGACGCTCGGCGAGCCAGGCGATGGGCAAGACCGAGGCCCCTGCCAACGCCGCCATCACCGGCATCGTCGACCACATCGAATGGGAGCTCTAGACATGTGTGCTGCGCGCATTCTCTACGGAAAGCCCGTACAGGAAGCAATTCTCGAGGAGGTGCGTCAGGGGGTCGAGGAGCTCGCGGCCGCCGGCCTACGCGCACCGAAACTCGCCGCGCTGCTGGTCGGCGACGATCCGGCATCCGCCATCTACGTTCGCTCCAAGACGCGGATGTGCAGTGAAACCGGGCTCGATTCAGAAGCGTTTCAGCTCCCCTCTTCGACGTCCACCGAGGAGCTCCTCAAGCGGATTGATGAGCTCAACCATGACGCCGGCGTCGACGGTATCCTCGTGCAGCTTCCTCTGCCGGAGGGCCTGGACACTGACGTCGTGCTGGACGCGGTGGATCCGGCCAAAGATGTCGACGGGATCCACCCAGAGAACGTCGGTCTGATCGTGCAAGGACGCCCGCGGTTCGTCACGTGCACCCCCGGCGGGATCATCGAGTTGCTGGAACGGAACGAGATCGAGATCCACGGCAAGAACGCGGTGATCATCGGGCGCAGTGAAATCGTGGGCAAGCCCATGGCCATGTTGCTGATGCACCGGCATGCCACCGTCACTATTTGCCATTCGCGCACCCAAGACTTGCCCGGAGTGGCTCGTGCTGCGGACATCCTGATCGTCGCGATCGGTCGCGACGCCATGGTGACCCCGGAGTTCGTCAAGCCGGGAGCTTGCGTAATCGACGTGGGTATCAATCGGGTCGCGGATCGACAGAGAGTCGAAGAGATCTTCGGCGCCGATGCCGATTGGCAAAAATTCGAAGATCGCGGATATCTCGTCGTGGGAGACGTCCATCCGGCCGTCGCGGAGGTAGCAGGAGCGTTCACGCCGGTGCCCGGAGGTGTGGGACCCTTGACAATCGGCATGCTCCTCGCGAACACCTTGCGATCCGCGCGCCGCCGTCTCGGCGTGGGGTCCTGAGCCACCATCTCATGCCCTTTCGGAGCCTCTCCAGTTGACGAGCACGAACGACGAGTCGCCGGCACGGCCTTCCGCTACCTCAGGAACAGTTCTCCGTGTCGGCCTTACCGGCAACATTGCCGCGGGCAAGAGCACGGTCTCTGTATGGCTCGCCGATCTTGGCTGCTTCATCGTGAATGCCGACAAGCTCGGACACGCGGCGTTGCAGCCGGGCGAGCCAGCCCATGCAGAGGTAGTGCGGGCGTTCGGCCCTGAAGTACTGACTAAAGAACGATCGATCGATCGACGCGTGCTTGGACGAGTGGTTTTCGCCGACGAAGCCGCTCGCCAGCGCCTCGAGGCAATCCTCCACCCAGACATTCGCAGGCGCGAGTCGGAGCTCGTAGCCCGGTGGGCGGATAGCGTCGACGCGGGAATCGCGGTGACCGAAGCCGCCCTGCTTTTTGAAACCGGAAGCACGGGCCGCTATCAACGAATCGTCGTCGTGGTGGCGCCTGATGAGGAGCGTTCGAGGAGGCTTCAGGCAGACGGGCTGACGATCGAAGAGGCACAGCAACGCATGGCGTCACAAATGAGTCAGCGTGACAAGTCGGAGCATGCGGATTTCGTGGTCGACAACGGGAGCGATCTGAAGTCGACGCGATGGCAGGTGCTGCGGTTGCACGAGGCGTTGTTGCTAGATCTGGCGGCCGTCGAGACTGGAGCTCCTCTGGCCCCTGCTCCGCCGATCTAGTCCGCCCCTCTCCCCGAGTATTCGAAGCGAATGCCCGGGTCGGCCTCG
>CALAKE010000507.1 GCA_937922775.1 uncultured bacterium
TGGGATCGGTTTCGGGGAAGAAGGCGACACCTGCCGAAGTGAAGGCGAAGATTCCCACCACGGTGAATAGCACGGATAACGTGCCGGTGAGCAGGCGGGCCCTGTTGTCGGTGAGGATCAAGTAATCACGACGATTGAACAGCGCCCCCAGGATTCCAAGCGCTCCGATGACCGCCGGAATTGCGAGAAGAACGCCTGCCGAAAGGGCCGCCATCGGTTCCTCGCCCAAATACGTGAGGCCGATGAGACCGCCGATCACCAATGCCATCCCTATGGCCGCCTTAATGCTGTTCCGGCCGCCGATGTAGAGGCTCTCGAGAGCGTGCAGGATGATGAATATGACGCCGAGCCCGGCGAGCGCGGCACCGGGGAGAATCAGAGCCAACCCGGCGATCGTATCGACCGCCACCCCAAGGACGGCACCGAGAAGCAACAGAATCACGCCGAGGGAGAACGAGGTGAGCGCACCTGTGTTGCGCAGCATCGCCGCCCTGACGTTGTAGTTACGCACCAGCATCCATTCGAGGAATTCGCGATACCGACCGATGAGCCGAGGCAACCCTGTGACGACGAAGCGGTCGCCCAGAGGCCGCAAGATATATCCGTACAAGGCCCATACGAAGACGGCCGAGACGGCCAGGACGACCGACATAATCGGGTTCACGAGAGCAATCAACCCGAGCAACACCGCCGCGAACGCGATGCCCAGGCGCTTCAACCAGACGCTGCCCCGGCGTACCCCCGTGTCTTCCTTGCCGTTGTTCTCTACGCGCACCAAGTAGCCAGTGATCACGGGGTTGATCACGAGCGCCACGAACAGAGACGACGACAACGTGACAATGAGAGTCAGTGGCATGAAGCCCATGAACTCGCCGATCATCCCGGGCCAGAACATCATGGGCGCGAAGACCGCCACGGTGGTTGCCGTTGATGCTACGACCGCCGCTCCCACCTCGGATGTGCCGTTGCGAGCCGCGTCCCAGGCGGAATAGCCATCCTCTCGGTAGCGGTAGATGTTCTCGACGATGACGATGGCGTTGTCCACCAACATACCCAGCGCGATGATCAGCGAAAACAGGATGATGAAGTTGAGCGTGTACCCGGTGACCAGCAGGAGCAGGAACGAGACCATCATCGACATCGGGATGGCGAGCCCGACGAGCAGCGCGTTGCGTACGCCGAGAAACAGCAGCAGGACGAGAACTACGAAAATCATCCCGGCGATGATGTTGTTCTCGAGGTCGTTGACCAGGTCCTCGACCATCTCGCTCTGGTCCCCGGTGATTAGCACAAAAGTACCCTGCGGCATCGGGTAGGTGTCGAGGATGTTCTGGGTCGCCGCGGCTGTCTCGATGATGTTCTCGCCCGTGCGCTTCTTGACGTTGAGCGAGATCACCTGCCGGTATACCGGATCCTCCACCTGCCTGAGGACTCCGTCTTCCTCGATCTGAATCAACTTCAGACGAGCGTAGCTCTCACGCTCCTTGAATCCGAACTTGACCTCGGCGAGATCCTTGACGTAAATCGGCACACCGTTCGGCGCGGCGACAACGAACTTCTCGATTTCCTCCGGCCGCTCGAAGCGCCCTTCCACGCGCACCAGATAGTTCTGCTCGCCCAGATCGAAGGACCCACCAGGGATGTTCGAGTTTTCGTCGCGAATCGCGTCGGCGATGTCGGTGAAGCTGAGCCCATACCCCAGCAAAGAGTTGAGGTTGACGTCGACCTGCACCTCCCGCTCCAGCCCTCCGACGACATCGACTTCCAGAATCCCTGGAACCGACTCGATCTCGTCCTTGAGATCCTCGGCCAGTTCTTTGAGCCGCGTCAGCGAGTAGTTCGCGGCCAGATTGACGGTCATGATCGGGAACTCGGAGAAGTCGATCTCGGTGATTACCGGATCCTCGGCATCGGTCGGCAGATCGGGCTTGGCCGCGTCAACTTGGTCTCGGACCTCTTGCTCAGCCTCGTCGATCGGCACATCAGGGTGGAACTCGACAACGATCGAGCTCAGACCCTCTGTTGAGGTCGAGCGAATCTCCTTGATACCCGTGATCCCCTTGATCTCCTGCTCAATCTCCTTCGTGATCAACTCGGCGACGTCGTCGGGACTGGCGCCCAGGTAGAACGTGGTGACGTTGATGTAGGGAACCTCGATCGACGGGTTGGACTCCTTCGGCAGCACGATGTAGCTGTAGAGACCGCCGACCGCCAGGATGACCGTCATGACGACGACGCTCGTTCGATGCTTGGTGGCGATGTCGGTGATTCTCATGGCATCAACCTGTTTGACCCAGGCTGGAGAGGGCGGCCTCCGCACCCGGAGGAATCAGGTGCCTTTGGCTGACCTCGATAGGATCGCCCCCCGCAACTCCATGCTGGCCCTGAATGATCACCTCGTCACCGGGATTGAGTCCCGACTCGATCACAACGAAGCCCACGGCGTTGGCACCGAGCACGACAGGCCTGCGCTCAGCAATGTTCCCGTCGGCCGATTCCATGGCGACATACACGCCAGGGCCGATTTCATCGAACACGACGGCACTGCGCGGCAGGGTGATCACATCGAGATGTGTCTTGCGGGGCACATGGAGCTCGGCCAGCATCGCCGGCTTGAGGTCGCCGTCTGTGTTCCTTATGCGCACCTCGATAGGGAATGTCCGGCTCATCGGCTCAATCGCGGCACCGACGAAGCTGACATCTCCGACTCGGGGCTCGAGGCGTGCGCTGGGGAAGCTGAGACGGACCTGGGTGCCAGCTCTGACGTCGGCAGAGTAACGCTCCGGGATGCCCGCGAGGATCTTCACCTCGTCCACCGATACCAGCCGGATGAGTGGGTCGCCCGGCCCTGCGTGCTCTCCCTGATCCAGGAACTTGTGCTCGACGGTGCCGGCAAACGGAGCACGCACGACTGTGTTCTCGAGCTGCACGCCCATGTGAGTGAGGGCGGCCTCCAACTGCCGTACGCTCGCTTCCGCCTGCTGGACCTGTAGCCGCGCCTGCTCGAACTCCAGGGCGCTGATGGCCTTGCGATCTTGCAGCGGCTCGATGCGATTGTAGTTGTCACGCGCC
The DNA here is from genome assembly GCA_937922775.1 of uncultured bacterium. GTDB lineage: Bacteria > Acidobacteriota > UBA890 > UBA890 > UBA890 > CALAKE01. The sequence goes on from CALAKE010000507.1 coordinate 3,073, forward strand.
AGCTCGAGCTGTGCCTCTGCGGTCTGCATCGCGGCCTCGGCCTGCTCTCTGGTGGCCAGCGCCTGTGCCTGATCGAGCCGCGCCACGACAGCGCCCTTCTCGACAACGGTGCCGTTCTCTGCGATGTACTCGACCTTGCCCGAAGCCTGCGCCGCCAGGGTCGCGTCGTTGAGAGCCTCGACAGCGCCGGTGACTTGGATGGTCTCCTCGAACGTGATGGGCGTGACTACCAGGGTTTCTACTCGCGTCGCTCGCGCGACGGGTGGCTCGTCTGCCACGGTGCCGGAGCCTGCGTCCGTGCATGCCCCAGCTGATCCTGCCACGACGGCGAGTACGACAAGCAGAGCGCCAAGGGGGCGATATGGCTTGCTGCTGAAGATGGTCATCTCAGTTCGTTCCAATCGATCTCAGGGATTTGATGTGTGGGCTGCGTCGTCGCGAGCCGGGCGACGAGGAGGGGGAGTGGTTCTAGTCGGCTCCGGCCTTCTTCTTTCTACGTTCACGCCAGGCGCGAAGATTCGATTCGGCGGTTTCTAGGGCGAACTCACAGAAGTCCTCCACCTCCGCCAGGCGATCCTTCGCCTCGGACATCTCATCCGGGAGCGCCTTGCGCGCGTCGATAACGATGGCCTGCCACCTGCGCACGTGCTGGGGGAGTTGTTCGAACTTCCTGCCGAGCGGATCTTCGGTTAGGCGGAAATAATGTTGCCGCTCACCGGGACGTGTGAACCGCTCGACGACGCCGCGTCGCTCGAGAAGCCGCGTGTTCGTACTCACGCTGCCACGGCTGACTTGGAGCTGGTCAGCGATCTCGTCCGCCGTACGCGGCCCCCCGTCGATCAGCATGAAGGCGAACAGCCTGGCCGCGATGCGCGGCATTCCCTCCGCCTCTGCGGCGAGACCCATTCGCTCGATGAATTCGGCTGCTGCCTTTTCGCTCGTCATGCTTGACATGATAGCTGTTTTAGAACCTTCAGTAAAGATTGAAACTTCTGCCCCGGTAATCCTATCGGCGTGATCATCTCGTACCATCGGCACTTCGAATATCCGCCGGCTTCTCGTTGTCGCAAACATCGAGCACAGGGATACAATGGACTGCCCTTGGGCAATCGAGATCACGCTATGCGGAAAGCACGCGCAGGACTGGAGGTCGTCGGCAACGCCATCGCCGTTAACCTCGTGTTGGCGTTGGTCAAGATCTCGGTCGGTGTGGTCGGCAACTCCTACGCACTGATCGCCGACGGTATCGAATCGACCGCCGACATTTTCTCCTCGCTCGTCGTTTGGAGCGGCCTGCAGGTCTCAGCAAAGCCGCCGGACCAGAATCATCCGTATGGCCACGGCAAGGCGGAGTCCCTGGCGGGCTTGGCGGTGGCACTGTTCCTCATGGGGGCCGCGATCTTCATCGCCGCGCAAGCGATCCGGGAGATTTCCGTTCCCCATACGCCTCCGGCTTGGTACACCCTCCTCGTCTTGGCCGTGATCATTGTCATCAAAGAAGGCCTGTTCAGGCGCATGTTTCGGGTGGGTTCCGAGCTCGACAGCAGCTCGTTGCGTAGCGACGCCTGGCACCATCGCTCTGACGCGATTACCTCAGGCGCTGCATTCATGGGCATCAGCATCGCGCTGATTGGAGGTGAGCAGTACGCCGCAGCCGATGATTGGGCCGCATTGCTCGCCTGTGTGATCATCTTCGCCAACGGCGTGCGACTGTTGCGGCCGGCCATGGATGAGGTGATGGACGCCTCGGCCCCTGAGAATAAGAGGGAGAGGGTCGTGGCAATAGCGGCGGCCGTGGAGGGCGTGAAGGCGATCGAGAAGTGTCGCATCAGAAAGAGTGGCCTCGGGTATCTCATGGATATTCACGTCGAGGTCGATGGTGAGATCTCGGTCAGGGAGGGACACAGCATCGGTCATCGGGTGAAGGATCGTTTGGTCAACTCCTCACTCCAGATCTCGGACGTGGTGATTCACATCGAGCCTGCCAGCGACTAGCGATATGACGCATGTATCACTCGACACGCCCGCGTCAGGAATCCAATGGTCGCGCGGAATGAATACGATAGGGATCGGAGCGAAGAAGAAGATCATGAAGACTGTGCGGATTTCGTCGGTGTTTCTACTGCTGCTCCTGTGCGTCGTGGGTACGACACTTGGGAACTTTTCTCAGGAGAACCCTGAAGCCTTCGTGCAGATCACCTCGGGTCCTGCCGTTGACTATTTCCCGACGTGGTCGCCAGACGGCGCGAGCATCGCTTTCGGCTCGAATCGGCAAGCCGACAACATCTGGGTCGTTCCTGCCGTTGGCGGCGACCCCCGGCAGATCACTCACGCGCCTGTGGGCGACCCCGCGCGACATCCTCGGTGGTCGCCCGACGGGCTCTTTATCGCGCACGACGCTGAGTCCGGCACCCGCGTGCGCATTGTCTCCGCCGAGGACGGCTCCCTGATCGCCGAGACCCCTGACTTCGTGCCCATCTCACGGGGCGGCTACCCTTGCTGGTCGCCGGACGGATCG
>CALAKE010000508.1 GCA_937922775.1 uncultured bacterium
CCGCGCCGAGCAAATCGAGGAAGCCGAAATCTCCAGCATGGAGAGGGACCTCGGCGACGAGATTCGGATTATTCGCAAGGGGCTGCGAAGGCAGGTCCTGGCAGAGGCGGAGGGTAAACAGCTCGCCGCCGCGATCAGCGACCCCGACACCGGCGAACAGATCGTCGACAAGGGCCTACCTATCACCGACGAGATGTTGGCGGAGCTGCCGGCGCCGGCATATGGCCAGATCCGGCTCGCCAAGAGCAACAAGAAATCCGAGAGCGCGATCCAGACCATGGTCTCGCGCACGGAAGACCGTATCCGTGTCCTGCGCTCAATCGTTGAAGAGCGCAAGGAAGCACGTCGTGTCGGTGACGAGTTGCCTCCGGGCGTCATCAAGATGGTGAAGGTCTACGTGGCGATGAAGCGTAAGCTCTCGGCCGGCGACAAGATGGCGGGGCGCCATGGAAACAAGGGTGTCATTGCCGAGATCATGCCCGAAGAGGACATGCCGTACCTGCCGGATGGCACTCCGGTCGAAATCGTTCTCGATCCACTGGGTGTGCCGTCGCGAATGAACGTCGGACAGGTCCTCGAGACACATCTTGGATGGGCTGCCCGTGCGCTGGGCCTGCATTTCTCGACGCCGGTGTTCGATGGAGCAACCGAAGACGAGATCAAGGAGCAGCTCGTTGCGGCTGATCTTCCGCCGAGTGGTAAGGCAGTTTTGAAGGACGGCATGACGGGCGAGCAGTTCGACCAGGAGGTCACCGTCGGCTACCTGTACATGTTGAAGCTATCGCATCTTGTGGATGACAAGATCCACGCGCGCTCCATTGGCCCGTATTCGCTGATTACCCAGCAGCCGCTGGGCGGTAAGGCACAGTTCGGTGGTCAGCGCTTCGGCGAAATGGAGGTCTGGGCGCTAGAGGCCTACGGCGCCGCGCACACTCTGCAGGAGCTACTCACGGTCAAGAGCGATGACGTATACGGCCGTGCGAAGATTTTCGAGTCGATCGTAAAAGGTGAGGGGGATATCGAGCCCGGACTCCCGGAGTCCTTCAACGTTTTGATGAAGGAGCTCCAGGGTCTAGCCCTCGACGTAGAGCTGCACCGGCGACGGCAGCCAGCCGACGTTGAGGTAGAGGCAGCGATCTGAACTCCAAGCTTGAGCAGGCTGAACCGTTAAGTCGGTTCGGGAGAGGTTGCCCTTGAGAAGCGCTTTGGGATATTTCGAAACGAAGCCAATTAGCATCAACGAGTACGAAGCCATGCGGATTGGTCTGGCATCGCCAGAGAAGATCCGCTCTTGGTCGCACGGTGAAGTAACCAAGCCGGAGACCATCAACTATCGGACTTTCAAGCCCGAGAGGGATGGTCTCTTCTGCGCCAAGATCTTCGGGCCCGTCAACGATTGGGAATGCTTGTGCGGGAAGTACAAGCGAATGAAGCACCGCGGCGTCATTTGCGACAAGTGTGGCGTCGAGGTTACCCAATCGAAGGTGCGCCGCGAGCGCATGGGACATATCGAGCTTGCTTGTCCTGTGTCGCACGTGTGGTTCTTCAAGGGGCTCCCGTCACGTATGGGACATCTGCTCGACATGACCATGCGGGACATGGAGCGGGTCCTCTACTACGAGGCCTACGTCGTCGTTGATCCCGGTCCGACCGATCTGAAGGAACGAGAGCTGATCGGTGAGGAGCGCTTTCGCGAGCTGCGGGCGGAGTTCGGTGACTCGTATCTGGCCATGATGGGCGGGGAGGCTATCAAAGAGCTTCTCAAACGCATCGACGTTGTGCAGCTTGCCGAAGAGCTTCGGGCCAGGATGAAGAGCGAGACCTCGAAGCAGAATCGCACGAAGGTCTCGAAGCGCCTCAAGGTTGTCGAGGCGTTTCTGAAGTCGGGCAATGAGCCCGAGTGGATGATCCTCGACGTCATCCCGGTGATTCCTCCCGAGCTTCGTCCCCTCGTTCCTCTCGACGGCGGTCGCTTCGCTACATCCGACCTCAACGACCTGTACCGTCGTGTCATCAACCGCAACAACCGTCTGAAGAAGCTCATCGAGCTGAAGGCCCCCGACGTGATCGTGCGCAACGAGAAGCGCATGCTGCAGGAAGCGGTGGACTCTTTGTTCGACAACGGCCGGCGGGGGAGGACGCTGCGGGGCGCCAACAACAGGCCCCTCAAGTCGCTTTCTGACACCCTCAAGGGCAAGCAGGGGCGGTTCCGCCAGAACCTCCTCGGCAAGCGCGTCGACTACTCGGGGCGCTCGGTGATCGTTATTGGTCCCGAACTGAAGTTGAATCAGTGCGGGTTGCCCAAGCGCATGGCGCTCGAGCTCTTCAAGCCCTTCATCTATCAGAAGCTCGAAGAGCGAGGCATGGTGGCGACGATCAAAGCTGCCAAGGAGATGGTCGAGCTCAAGGACCCGATCGTCTACGACATTCTCGAGGAGGTCATCCAGGAGCATCCGGTCATGCTGAACCGTGCCCCTACGTTGCACCGCCTCGGGATTCAGGCATTTCAGCCCGTGCTCATCGAGGGTAAGGCCATCAAGATCCACCCTCTGGTCTGTACCGCCTTCAACGCCGACTTCGACGGCGACCAGATGGCAGTGCACGTGCCACTGTCACCGCGCGCGCAGATCGAGGCGAAGGTGCTGATGATGAGCACGAGCAACCTCCTTTCTCCTGCGCACGGCCGGCCGATTGCAATTCCCACGCAGGACATCGTGCTGGGGTGCTACTACTTGACGAAGGCACGCCGTGGATCCAAGGGCGAGGGGCGGCTGTTTGCTGACCTCGACGAGGTTCTGATTGCACTAGAAGCTGGCGAGGTCAAGACCCAGTCGGCTATCCGGTTGCGCTATACGGGGCAACTCGTCGATCTCAAGCATGCGGCAGACGATCAGGATGTCGTGCATGCCGAGGTCCTGGATGTTACGAACTCGATTATCGAGACGACCGTCGGGCGAGTGCTCTTCAACGTTGCCCTTCCCGAACGCTTCCCCTTCATCAACGGCTTGCTGAAGAAGAGGGGTCTCGGGCAAGTAGTGAACTTCTGCTACATCCACTTCGGCGACGAGGTCACTGTCAGGACTCTCGATGCCCTCAAAGACCTCGGTTTTACCTACGCCACCATGGCCGGCTTCTCCATCGGTATCGATGACATGACCGTGCCGATGGACAAGGAGCCTCTCGTAGCCAAGGCTCGCAAGGATGTCGTCGAGGTTGAGCAGCAGTATCTCGACGGCGCGATCACCAACGGTGAGCGGTACAACAAGGTCATCGCGATCTGGTCAGATGTTACCGAACAGGTTTCGGAAGCGATGTTCCGGCAGATGGAGCAGCAGGACCTGGAGGGTGTGCCGAACGCTATCTACAGCATGGCCGACTCCGGCGCCCGTGGCTCGTCGCAGCAGATTCGCCAGCTCGCTGGCATGCGAGGTTTGATGGCCAAGCCCTCGGGCGAGATCATCGAGACGCCCATTACCGCCAACTTCCGAGAGGGGCTGACGGTAGCTCAGTACTTCATCTCGACGCACGGCGCACGCAAGGGCCTGGCCGACACGGCATTGAAGACGGCTGACTCCGGCTACTTGACGCGTCGTCTCGTTGATGTTGCGCAGGATGTCATTGTTACCGTAGACGACTGCAACACGCTGGACGGCATCTTCGTTGGTGCCATCGTCGAGAGTGGCGAGATTATCGAGCCCCTGCGCGACCGCATCGTCGGACGTGTGGCTCTGGATGACATCAAGGATCCGTTCACCGATGACGTCCTGATCGATGGTGGTGAGGAAATCGGCGTCAACGGCGCCAGCAGGATTCAGGATTCAGGCCTCGAGCGCGTGAAGATCCGTTCAGTGTTGACGTGCGAGGCCGAGTGGGGCGTCTGCCAGAAGTGCTACGGACGCAACCTCGCCAGCGGCGACCTCGTCGACCGTGGCGAGGCCGTGGGTGTAATTGCTGCACAGTCAATCGGTGAGCCCGGCACTCAGCTCACGATGCGTACTTTCCACATCGGTGGTGCGGCATCTCGAGTGGGTGAAGAGAGCGTTCTGGAGACGAAAAACGGCGGCACGATCGCGTTTCTCAGGCTGCGCACGGTGGAAGACAAGAAGGGCGACCTGGTTGTGATGAATCGCAACGGCGCCATCGCCGTGCAGGACGAGGACGGCAATATCCGTGAGCGCTATACCGTCGTCTATGGTGCCCACCTCAAGGTCAAGGAGGGGCAGAAGGTCGAGCCCGGCGCCGTTCTGGTCGAGTGGGACCCTTACTCCTTCTCGATCCTCACCGAAGAAGAGGGGACTGCCGACTACAAGCACATCCTCGTCGGGACGACTACGGTGGAGGAGGTCGACGAGGTTACTGGGCTCTCCCACATGGTGATCATCGATTCGCCCGAGGAAAAGCAGCCGCAGATCCAGATTCTCGATCCCAACCTGCGTGGCAAGAAGGTCAAGCGCGCGTATCACCTGCCCTCAGGGGCGCATATCACGGTGCCGGATGGCGCCGAGGTGTATCCGGGGGATGTGCTCGCCAAGATCCCGCGCGAGACTACAAAGACCACTGACATCACCGGTGGATTGCCGCGAGTTGTGGAGCTCTTCGAGGCACGCAAGCCGAAGGAGCCCGCGGTCATCACGGAGATCGATGGCATCATCGAGTTTGGTGAAATCTCGAAGGGCATGCGCACCGTCACGGTGAAGAACAAGGAGACCGCTGAGAGCAAGGAGTACTCCTTGCCGCGCGGTACTCACGTAAACGTCCGCGAGAGCGAGCTGGTGCGTGCCGGCGAACCTTTGGTCGACGGGCCCATCAACCCGCACGATATTCTCGACGTTCTCGGTGAGCGAGCCCTGCAGGAGTACTTGGTCAACGAGATCCAAGAGGTCTATCGCCTCCAGGGCGTGAACATCAACGACAAGCACATTGAGGTCATCGTCCGGCAGATGATGCGATGGGTGAAGGTTGAGGAGGTCGGTGACACCGATTTCCTGGTCAATGAGCAGGTCGATCGGTTCCGTTTCCAGAGAGAGAACCAGAGGGTCATGGAGCGCGGGGAGAAGGCCGCGATCGGTCGTCCGCTTTTGTTGGGTATCACCAAGGCATCGCTTTCGACGGATTCGTTCATCTCCGCAGCGTCGTTCCAGGAAACAACGCGTGTGCTGACGGAAGCGGCGATCAACGGTGCTGTCGATTACCTTCGTGGCTTGAAAGAGAACGTCATCATGGGTCGGTTGATTCCGGCCGGTACCGGTTTTCACGAGTACAAGCACGTGCGTCTGGTTGAGGAAGTGCCCGAGCGTCGTAGGCCCGCCGATATCCTTGCCGGAATGGCTGAGGCGGCGGCGGAAGCAGAGGCAGCAGAGGCGCGCGAGCTGCTTTCAGGAGATCCGCAGGACGGAGCGGCAGAAAGCTCTGCCTGACGGCGATTTCAAGGCTCTCGGGCAGTTGACTCGCGGGCTTTGACTGGTATACTCAGTGCTTGCTGTTTCAGGGGGGGGTCGTGTGTCGCGATCCCCTTGTTTCACCCCTGCCTCCAGGCATTCCTTCTAGATCCTTCGTTCCTCTCAAATAGGGGGAGCAGGGACTTCTAGTGCGCCTAGGCAGAAAACTAAATAGTCGGAGTAGAGACTTGCCGACGATCAACCAGTTGGTGCGGAAGGGACGGAAGCAGGCAGCTTCCAAGACGTCCAGCCCGGCACTTCAGCGATCACCGCAGAAGCGGGGAGTGTGCACTCGCGTGTACACGTCGACCCCGAAGAAGCCGAATTCGGCGCTCCGGAAGGTTGCACGTGTCCGATTGACGAATGGGATCGAGGTTACGACCTATATCCCGGGAATCGGCCACAACCTACAGGAGCACTCGATCGTGCTGATTCGAGGCGGCCGCGTGAAGGACCTGCCCGGAGTTCGATATCACGTGATTCGGGGAACTCTCGATAGCGCTGGCGTTGACGGAAGAAAACAAGGTCGCTCGAAATACGGGGCTAAGAAGCCCAAGCAGTAGACCCCCCGCCTCTGCCGGCATTCGCTGGCAGCTCCCAGATTTCCTCCACCGAGGTTGGACATTTTGACGCGTGGCCCTCGGGCTATCGCCTTGGACTACCAGGCAAGAGGAGCGTGCGGGAATGCCCCGCAAAGATGTAAAGATCGAACCACGCCAAGTGATTCCTGATTCCGTCTTCAACAGCCGGTTGGTGTCGAAGTTCATCAACCAGATGATGAAGGACGGCAAGAAGAGCATTGCTCAGGGCATCTTCTACCGTGCGATGGAGACCGTGGAGAAGAAGTCCGAAGATGAGCCGCTCAAGGTTTTCAAGAAGGCCGTCGACAACGTTCGGCCCTCTGTAGAAGTGAAGTCGCGCCGTGTTGGCGGCTCGACCTACCAGGTTCCCATCGAGGTCTATCCGCGTAGGAGGACCTCGTTGGCAATTCGCTGGCTGGTCGACTCTGCCCGTAGTCGCGGCGAAAAGACAATGGCCGCGAAGCTCGCTGGAGAATTGTTGGATGCCAGCAGCGGGCGCGGCAACGCAGTGCGGAAGAAAGAAGACACCCATAGGATGGCGGAGGCCAACAAGGCCTTCGCGCACTACCGCTGGTAGTGAGCAGTTAGGAGAGAGTCTCGTGGCTCGGCAGGTACCCCTCGGTAAAATTCGCAATATCGGCATCATGGCCCACATCGATGCCGGTAAGACGACGACTACCGAGCGCATCCTCTACTACACCGGCATCACCCACAAGTTGGGTGAGGTGCACGAGGGGACCGCCGAGATGGACTGGATGGTGCAGGAGCAGGAGCGCGGTATCACCATTACCGCCGCGGCCACGACCTGTTCCTGGAACGACCACCGCATCAACATCATCGACACCCCGGGACACGTCGACTTCACCGCCGAGGTCGAGCGTTCGCTGCGGGTGTTGGACGGCGCCGTTGCGGTCTTCGACGCCGTAGCCGGAGTCGAGCCGCAGTCCGAGACGGTCTGGCGCCAGGCTGACCGCTACCGCGTACCGCGCATCGCGTTCGTCAACAAGATGGACCGGGTGGGCGCGGATTTCGACCGTTGTGTAGCGATGATGCGCTCGCGGCTGGGCGCCTCGCCGGTCGTGCTGCAGCTGCCCTGGGGTGCCGAGGGCGACTTCCAGGGAGTCATCGACCTGGTGGAGCTCAGGGGCATCCTCTACGCCGACGAGTCGTTGGGCGCCGAGTACGAGGAGGTAGACATTCCCGACCACCTGCTCGAGCGCGCCCACAAAATGCGCGAAGAGATGTTCGAGGCGGTGGCCGAGACCGACGATGCGCTGCTCGAGAAGTACCTGTCCGGCGAAGAGGTGACGACGCAGGAGATTCGTCAGGCGCTGCGCCGCGCGACGATTGCCAACAAGTTGCAGCCCGTGATGTGTGGCAGCGCCTTCCGCAACAAGGGTGTGCAGCCGCTGCTCGACGGGGTGATCGCATTGCTGCCCTCGCCGTTGGACATCCCGCCGGTCGAAGGCACGGACCCGGATACCGAGTTGCCTGCCGAGCGTCCGGCGGAGGACGATGCGCCGTTCTCGGCCCTGGTGTTCAAGATCATGACCGATCCGTTTGTCGGTCAGCTGGCCTATTTCCGCGTCTACTCCG
>CALAKE010000509.1 GCA_937922775.1 uncultured bacterium
CTACAGTGGCGGCAGCGACCACACGATGTTCATCGACCGCAAGATCCCGGCATCGATGATCAACCACAGCCCCGACTACACACATCACACCACCGATGACACCCTCGACAAGGTCGATCCGGTCGAGTTGGAGCGCAGTGAGCTCCTCGCCGCTGCGGCCTTCTGGTATCTGGCCAACCTCGACGGCGAGCAGGCGATGGATTTGGCCAACCTGGCTTACGCCAACTCCTCTCGCCGGCTCGGCGCGGCCGCGCGGCGGGCTCAGGGCTGGGTCAAGGCAGCGAGCCCGGCAGGATTGCCAAGTGCTTGGGCCGAGGCACAGAATGTCATCGATGCCTCTGCGCAGCATGAGATGGCGGCACTGGCCTCTGTTCTCCATTTCAACGACGCCGAGGCCGTGCGCCAGCAAGTGGGCATGATGAAGGAAGCTCTTGGACAGCAGCGTGACATCCTGGGTCGGGCGCTCCAGGCTGCAGTGGTGGCAAAGGGCCTCTCCGCGGACGAGGAGATGCCGGCCCTCATTGCCGTTCTGGATTCTCGTGTTCCCGTGCGCGTCACCCGAGGCCCGTTGGGCGCAGGCATTCCGGAGAGTGCGCTGAGCGACAGTCGCTTGGCCTGGTACGGGGAGCAGGGTCGCGTGTTATCGGGAACGATGCGCTTCGAGCTCGTCAACTTCATCGACGGACAGCGCTCGGTAAGCGAGATTCGCAACCTTCTCGCTGCCGAGTTCGGCCCCATAGATCAGATCGTCGTGGCACACTACCTGGAGGACCTTGTTACGGCTGGCGTCGCCGAGTGGAGATGAGATGTGCAGGCTAGCCTCGCATGCTCGGACACCCTATTCTTTACGGTTGCTGGCGGGTGACCTCGCCGGTATTCCTTTGTCCGAATTCGCTCAAACGTAGAAACCTACATTCTAGTGCCGCCTCGGCGTCTGCTTCTGCGACGCCAACATGGGGCTCGGCCGACGACTGAATAACGTGGACGACACTCAGCATCAACTTGCTTGGCGCGTCGGCGGTCCGCAGGGGAGTGGTGTGGACTCCGCCGCCGGGATATTCTCACGTGCCTGCGCTTTGGGCGGCTTGAATGTCCTTGGCCGCCGCGAGTACTACTCCAACATCATGGGGCGGCATAGCTACTACGATGTCCGGGTCTCGGATGCCGAGATCACCTGCCATCGCGACCGTGTCGACTTGCTGACGACCTTCGAGGCGGAATCGTTGGCCAGGCATTTCATTTCCGTTGTCGAGGGCGGCGCGATCGTCTTCTCCGAGAAGGACGAAGACACTCCGCTCGACAAGATCACCTACCTTGATCCGCGGGCCGCACGAGACCTCACGGCAATGCTCGAAGATAGCGACCTCCCGGCAAGCACTGCGGGCACCCTCGAGTATGCACGTGGTCATGGGGTCAATACTTTCCGGATCGACTTCGACGCGGTGGTCGAGACTCTCGCCGAGCGACTCGGGGCGCCACAGGCCATCGCCGCCCGCACGCTGAACACGCTGGCGGTGGCGGTCTCTTGTGCTCTGGTCGGCTACGAGGTCGAATACGTTCATGAGGCACTAGCCAAGACTTGGCCCGGGCGACAGAAGATCATCGACATGAACGTCTCTGCGGTCAGCTTGGCGTATGAGATCGTTCGGGACAGCCTCGATACCTCCGGTTTCGATATCGAGTTGCACGCCACGAGATCCCGTGAATCGCGTATTTTCCTGAACGGTAGCCAGGCCGTTGCGCTCGGCAAAATGGCGGGAGGCCTCGCGTTCCAGTCCTACTACCCCATCAGCCCGGCCACAGACGAGAGCGTGTTTCTCGAGGCTCACCAGAATTTCACCACCAAGGATGGGGGCTCCGGGGCCGTGGTCGTAGTACAGACAGAGGATGAGATTTCCGCCTTTGGCATGGCGGCGGCTGCGTCTCTGACCGGAGCTCGCAGCTCGACGGCCACCTCGGGTCCGGGGCTCGCCCTCATGGTCGAGGGTATGGGCTGGGCCGGCATCAACGAGGCGCCCATCGTCGTAACTCTGTACCAGCGCGGTGGTCCCTCAACGGGACTTCCGACGCGCAGCGAGCAGGGGGACTTGAATCTGGCCCTGTATGGCGGCAGTGGGGATTTTCCTCGTATCGTCTTGGCATCGAGCGACCTGACTGAGTCCTTCTACGATGCGGCCCAGGCATTCAACTACGCCGAGCGATATCAAACCCCGGTAGTCCACTTGATCGACAAGGCCCTATCGAGCCAGACGCAGACGGTGCCGCCGTTCGACATGGACCCCGTGCGGATCGAGCGCGGATCTATCGCCGATCCGGAGCGGGATAACCCGGACGGTGGTGATTTTCCGCGCTTCCGAGTCACTGAGTCAGGCGTCTCGCCGCGCTCCTTGCTGGGCACCGCCGGTCTGACGCACTGGACCACGGGAGGTGAGCACACGGAGGTTGGCCGCGTTACCGAGGATCCAGTCGTGCGCGAGCAGCAGATGGAGAAGCGGATGCGCAAGCTGGATCTCGCCGCAAGCGAGATCCCCCTCGCCGAGAAGCTCCAGGTTTATGGAAATCCCGAGGCGGCCTTCACGCTACTGAGCTGGGGCTCCAACAAGGGCGGGATTCTCGAGGCCATGGACATGCTGAAGGTTGATGGCGTTGAGGCCCGATTGCTGCAGGTGCGTCTCATGAGCCCCTTCCCCAGAGAGGAACTGTCCGAATTGATCGAAAGCGCGGCACCGCTGGTGGCAGTGGAGTCGAGCTTCTCGGCACAGTTGGCGCAGGCGCTACGACAACATACCGGCAGAGCCTGTGAGCATTTGGTATTGAAGTACAACGGCAGGCCGATGTCGGCGCGCGAGCTTTACGGAGCCTTCAAGGAGATCCTCGGGGGCGCGGCGGAACGACGCGTCGTCCTGCGCAACCCCTACGAGTAACCCGGTGGAGCCAGATCGGGCATCCTGAGCCCGGAGCCCGGCAGCGAGACAAGATCATGACGACGGCAACGAAGGAACCCAAAAAGGTGACGGCCAAGGATTTCCAGGTTTCCTCTCCGGTCGATTGGTGTCCCGGCTGCGGCGACTTCGGCATCCTGAGTGCCCTGCAGCAGTCCCTGGCCCGTTTGGGGCGGCAGCCGCATGAGGTAGCCGTGGTCGCGGGTATCGGTTGCTCCGGGAAGACTCACTACTACCTCAATGCCTACGGAGTCCATACGCTGCACGGTCGCATGTTGCCCTACGCCACCGGGATCAAGCTGGCCAACCCCGAGATGACCGTTGTCGGGGTAGGCGGGGATGGTGACGGAATGGGAATCGGCGCGGCGCATTTCGTCAACTCTGGTCGTCGCAATGTCGACATGACCTACATCCTCTTCAACAACGCCGTGTACGGCCTCACGAAGGGTCAAGCGGCTCCCACGCTACCGCTCGGACTACAGACCAAGAGCCTGCCGAAACCCAACGTGCAGGGCCAGATCAACTCGCTGATGCTGGCCATGGCCTCGGGCTTCACCTGGATCGGGCGCGCCTACTCGTACAACGTGAAGCACTTGGTCGAATTGATGGTCAAGGCCATCGAACATGAGGGCCTCTCCTACCTCGATGTCTTGCAGCCCTGCCCGACGTACAACAACCTCTACACCAAGGATTGGTTCGCTGGCAAAGACCTGGCCGGTGGCATGCCGCGCATCTACAACCTGCAGGACGAAGGCTACGACCCCGTCATCTCCGAGGGCATGGACGACACGGAGGTCTTCGAGAAGATCAACGCATTCACCCAAAAAGCACACGAGTGGGGCGAGGAAATCCCAGCTGGCGTCTTTCTCGACAATCGTGCGATCACCACCTTCGGCGAGCGCATCTCCGAGCAAGTTCCGACGTATCTCACGCAGCCGCCGTGTAGGCGTCGCATTGCCGATGATCGGGGCCACGCGACTGCAGATCTCTCGAGCATCTTCGAAGAGCTGCGAATAACCTGAGGGTTAGCTACCTGGGCGGCAGCATTCCGCGCGCCGACAGCAGCTTCTCTACCTGTTCCTGAATCTCTCTCTGCACAGCGTCTTCGTCGCCCGTGGCGTCGACGCGCACAACATCATCACTGCAGAAGGTGAGAAACATCTCTCGCACCTGCACGAGATAGTCGACCCGCTCGAACGAGTTCGGTACGTCACGTCGCGCACGGATGCGCGTCACCCCGGTGTCGGGGAGAACATCGAGTATTACCGTCAGGTCCGGGCGTGGCGCGAACTCCTCGTTTTCTTCTCGAATGCGCTCGGGGTCGAGCCCGAGCGCCCCCTGGTAGGCCATGGACGAGAAGTAGTAGCGATCCATGACCACGACGCTTCCAGCCGCCAATGCCGGGAGGATGTTGTCGCGAACATCGATGCGACGATCCTCGAGGAAGAGTCGCATCTCTTCTTCGGGGGAAACGCTGCGTCCACGCTCGAAGAGTTGGCGAATCCTGTCTCCGTATTCGGAATTGCCCGGCTCGTGCAGAAAGACTGTAGGCAGTCCACGTTCTTCTAAAGCGCTGCACAGGCGCCGAGCCTGCGTCGACTTCCCCGAGCCGTCAATCCCCTCCAAGGCAATCAGAGCTCCGCTTCGGATGTCTGGTCTGGTCACGACGGTGGCACCTCGGGATGCTGCGGTTCGATCGTGCGCCGATGGTACACTCCGCTCCATTATCGGTAAAACTCGGAGGTCGAAATGAAGAGACGTTGGGTGCTGGCTGCTGGGGCAGGGGTCGTCTCCATCCTTGTGCTGTCTGCCTGGCTGGTGCCTTACACGATTATTTGGCCATCCTCTTTGGTTTCTGCCGCCGAGTCAGTCGAGTCCCCGGCAGGCCACGAGGCGCTTCCGGTATCTACGTTTTCGATCGTGGCGTTCGACCCAGATACGGGTGATCTCGGCGTGGCCGTTGAGTCCAAGTTTTTCGCTGTCGGGCCCGTCGTTCCCTTCGCCGCCGCCGGCGCGGGTGCTATCGCCACCCAGTCCTATGCCAACACCAGTTACGGCCCGCGTGGCCTGGAGATGCTGCGTGAGGGAATGGTGCCCGACGAGGTAATCGCCGCGCTGACGGAAAGTGACGAGGGCCGCCAGGTTCGCCAGGTCGGAATTGTCGACGCTCACGGCGGCGCCGCAACCTTTACAGGAGACTCCTGCCTGTCGTGGGCTGGCGGGCGCACCGGGCCTGGATATGCGGTGCAAGGGAATATTCTCGCCGGCCCCGCCGTGGTCGACGCCATGGCGGAGTCTTTCGAGGCAACGGGAGGAGATCTAGCCACGCGCCTGGTCGCGGCGCTCGCTGCCGGACAGGCAGCCGGCGGGGATGCGCGCGGGCGGCAGTCCGCCGCCCTCCTCGTCGTACGCGAAGGAGGCGGCTACGGGGGTTACAACGACCGCTACATCGACCTTCGGGTGGATGATCATCCCACC
>CALAKE010000510.1 GCA_937922775.1 uncultured bacterium
TTGTAGTCGGGCTGCGCCCAGTGCTCATCCGCGAAGGCGAAGATGCCGTACATGTTGTACGCCGTCTCCAAGGAGCTTCCCCACGCGAAATAGCCGCGGTCGCTCTGGTACTCACTTTCTCCAGAGATGGTGTAGAGACCAGGCGCGTTTTCGGTCCCGGCTTCGGCTATTTCTTCCGGCTGAAGCACGTCAGGCAAGTTCCTGAGCTCTCCATCCTCGCCCCGATACACCTGATTGCGCTTCGTGTTCGGCACCCCCGGAGGCCAGTTCCACTCGTAGACCGAGGTGGCGAGGTTCCAGCCCGAACGGTCGAGCGCTCGAGCCGCTGCGACCTGGTAGAGTCGCAGGTCCTGTGCGAACGGAAACTCGGCGTCAACGGCAGTGGTCGGCGGTCGCAGAATGACCCTGCCGCAGCAGTGGCTCTGTACGTAGATGGCGACGTTGGGGTGGTCGTAGAGGAACTTCACCTCGGCGTAGGTCACGCCCTCCTGCATGGGGAAGCTCTTCCCGCCCCCTTGTCCGACCTCGGACTTCCAATTGAACGGGTAGTTTCGATTCGACACGAATCTCGTCGAGAACGGATCTTCGTTGAGCCTGCCGTCGCCGTCGTTGTCGATTCCCTCGCTGTAGAGCTTGTAGAACGTGCCTTCCAGCTCGTCGGGGGATCTTCTGATCATCGCCCTGGGGTCCACCTCGGAGAGCTTCCACTCTCCCAGTGGGTCCTCTTGCCGCATCTGAACGATCAGGCCGTCTCCATCGATATCCTCGGTAGGATCTTCGTCGAAAAGGAAATCCCTGTCGCTGTCAACGGGATCGGGATCGTCTCCGGCGGGCTCGTGTTTCAGGTATGCGTCCGCCCCATCCATATCGAGCCGCGGGACCATGTACCAGACGTTCCGATCGACGATGCCGGTGATGTACTCGTCCTTCCCATAGTTGTCCAGCAGGTACCAGATCGTGTACAGGTTCGACATGGCGGCGATGACTTCGCTGGAATGGATCTGGTCGATGTAGATGCCCGGCTTGTCCTCCGCCTTTCCTGTTTCGGGGTTGTTGATCGTAAGGAGCCAGACATGCCGGCCCATGTCCGTGGTGAATAGCGGGGACAGCTCCGTCAGATTCGGGAAGGCGTCGTTGATGTCCTGCAGATATCTCGTGAGCTCTTCATAGTCGTAGTAGTGATGGAAGTCGTATTCTCCGAGGGCCAGCACCCTTTCGTCTTGGGCGCTGACGCTCGAGAGGGCGAGAAAGAGGCCGACGAAAACCAGGACAGATGTTCTGCTACGCATGGTCATCCTCACTGTGGACCCGCATGGCCTTCCGGGTGAATGGTCCCGAGCGTTCGACCTCGAGACCTGCCTGTTCAACCGCCACTACTCAACCTGAATCTCTTGCTGTCCGGACTCTTATCGCTCATGGGGAAGAAAATCTCAACGGTAGCGGGAACCCGAAACTACGCCGCGCCCACCCTGGGGACGCCGCTCACGACGAGGCCCACGCCCTTCCGCCCGGCGAGCTCCACGATTCCTTACGCTTCCTTACAGTTGGTGAACGACCATACGTTTGTCCCAGTGGTCCTACTACAATGAACGAGGAGTGATCACCGCCCGCCTCGCCGCCCGCCGAAGCGGCTGGAACGTGGAGAGGACCATGAGTCGGAACCCCACCATTGCATTGAGCTGTGTGCTGATCGCCAGCCTCTGTACCGGCATTGCCGGAGTCGGCGCCGCCGAAGCCCAGGAATCGGATGGAGCACAGACCCCTTCTGTGGATACCTTCCTCGGTTTCCGCACGGGGGAGGAGCTGCGCTTCGTGCTGGAACGATCTGATGGAGAGCGCAGCCGCGTGTATACCGCCTGGAGGATCTGGCTTCAGGAGGCGGTAGAAGAGGAGGGCGTCTTCGAGCTCTCTTACGAGGTTGGGCGCATCGGGGGCTCAGTGAATTCGCCTGAGGGTCAAATGGTCGCGCTCACGGCCCGCACGCTGGCGACGGCCTGGGTCAACGCGTATGGATTCCCGACCAAGGTGCGATTCACTACGCAGCGCAATACGCCGATGGGGGGCATCGAGTACACCATCGAGTATCGCTACGAGGACCGGCGCTTCGTCAAAGAGCTAGAGGGCTTCGATGACGACCAGAAAGCCGAGATCGACGACTACAGCGCAGTGGACCTGAATACTCCGGCGGGTGTGTTCCTGTTCATGCCGGTCGATGCGGAATGCGTGGCCGCGGCGCGCCGGATGCAGGGTGATCCAGGCGGTGGCCAACCCTCGGGTGGCGGAGGAATGGGTGGTGGGAGTCCGGACATGGACCCGCCATGCGAGGGACGCGAACCGGTCTTCGCCAATCCCGCCCTACTGAACTTGGCGATGCCGGCTCTTTGGGAGTCGGGCACCGGCGCGGTCGAGCTTCTCGCGTTTGCGCCCACCGGCGTGATTCCCATGGCGCTCATGGGCGGCGGAGCGGGCGGAGGAGGCAGCACGGGCATCACCGTCGGTGGCTTCAATCTTTTCGGCGGCGGCCGCCTGTATCCCTTTGGCGAGGCCGATGACGCGTTCCAGCCGTTCGCTCTCACAGCGGAGAGTGAGCTGATTCAGATCGACGTGGGAGGACGGCTCGTTGATGTCTTCCGTCTGGCGGCCACAGCACCACTGGATTCCGTCTACGTCGATGGGAGCGGTTCGATCGTCCGCATCGATCTCCCCGCCGACCCCGAAACCGGTGAGCGATTCTGGATTCGGCGCCTCCGCCCCAGCGAGTACTGATCGAATGCTGAGAAGCACCGCACTTCCGTTGCGACGCGGCATCGTTGTCGCGGTGGCGTCGGCTCTGCTCGTTGTCCCGCCCCTCGTCATAGCAAGCGCATCGGCTTTTCCAGCACAGGCCGACCCGCCCGCCGTGCAGGCCGACGACAGTCTGAAGGTCATGTCGTTCAACATCCGCTACGGAACGGCGAGAGACGGTGACAACGCCTGGGACCTACGCCGTAGTGTTGTCATCGAAGTCATCGAATCACAAAGCCCCGATGTACTCAGCATGCAGGAGGCGCTTCGCTTCCAGCTCGATGAGCTCGCCATGGCGATGCCGCGCTATCAGGAGATCGG
>CALAKE010000511.1 GCA_937922775.1 uncultured bacterium
CGAGATCCTCGCCTGTCCGGAAGACAAAACGCCCGTTCACATCGCTGAGGCCGATCTCCTCGAGGCCCTCAATGAGCGCATTCGACAGGGTGCCGTCAAGAACCAGAGTGGAGACGTCGTCACCGAAGAGCTCACCGAGGGGCTCGTGCGTGAGGACGGCAAGCGCCTCTATCCGGTCCGCGATGACATCCCGATCATGCTCATCGACGAAGCGATTCCACTCGAGCCCTGAGGCCGGTTTGAGGCCAGCGAGACGGGAGATGGGGGCCGTCCGACCAGGCGGCGGGCCGGTGCACGCGCTCGTAGCGACTCTGGTTTGTGGGTTGCTCGCGAGTGGTGCCGCGCGAGGCTCCGGATCAGTACAAGAGTCCGAGGTCCTGCAGGAGGCCCTTGCCGATGAGGCCGTGCGGGAGGCCCTCGCTGCCATTGACGCCGACACCGAGCGGACGGCCGGCTTCCTCGCTGACATCGCCGCCATCGTCTCGCCCTCCGGGCATGAGCACGACCGTGCTCGCTCCGTCGCGGCGCGCATGCGGGAGATCGGGCTCCAGGAGGTACGGGTCGACGAGAGCCCCAACGCCGTGGGTGTGGTGCCGGGGAGCTCGGGGCGAGCGCTGGTCTTTATTGCTACCCTCGACGACCTGGCGGACGTCGCCGATCACCAGCGCGCCGCGCCACATCCGCCTCGGATCGAAGGTGACCGCGTCGTCGGACCAGGCACGAACACCTCATCGACAACGGCCGCGGTTCTGGCGGCGGCTGAAGCCCTCGTTCAGTCGGGAGTCCGGCCGTACCACGACATCGTCTTCGCGGCGGTCGCCCAGGAAGAGACCGGCCTGGTAGGGATGAACAATATCTACGACGAATACCGCGACCGCGCCGTCGGGTTCGTCGATGTCCTGGGCGATGGGCGCAGTATCAGCTATGGGGCCCTCGGCATCCATTGGTGGCGCGTCGTGGCCCATGGGCCTCCGGGCCACAGCTTGGGCGGCGGTCTGCCCAACGTCAATCAAGGCATCGCCGGCGCCGTCGAGCGTATCCTTGCACTGCCGCAGCCGCAGGAGTACAACGAGTTGCGCACCGTCCTGAACATCGCCCAGATTCACAGCGGCACGGTGTTCAACCACAAGCCGGAGACGGGATGGTTTTCTCTCGACCTGCGCTCGCTCGACGGTGACGTCATCTCCGAGATGGAGGCCGACGTGCGGGAGATTCTCGCGTCGGTGAGCGAGGAAACCGGCATAACATTCGAGATGGAGCCCTTCCAGATCACGCCTGGCGGGCAGATTCCCGGCGCCTTGGATTCCAAGCTGGTGCAGACTTCAGTGGCGATCTCTCGCCACATGGGATTCGAGCCGCGACTCGGCAACTCCGGCTCCTCGAACATGAACGTCGCGGTGGGGCAGGGTACGCTGGCGATTGGTCTCGGCGGCGGCCGCGGCGGCGACCGTGCAACACCCGACGAGTGGGCCGATATCCCCGCCATGATCCGCACTGCCAAGCACGTCCTGCTGCTGGCGGTCGCGCTGCGCTAGCCCTGAGCGGGTAGACTTCCTCCACTTGATTGAACTCGTAGCCACGCTGCGGAGAGGAAGATCATGACCGAAATCGGGAGGCATTTGAGCGACGATGCTCTGATCGAGATGGCACGGGCGCTCGTGCGGATTCCCAGCGTGCTCGGGGACGAAAAGCGAGTCGCCGAGCTCGTAGCCGATGAGATGCGCCGCCTCGGCTTCGATACCGTCGAGATCGACGCCACCGGCAACGCCGTCGGGGTGGTCGAGGGCTCGGCGGCTGGTCGGACTCTCCTCTGTGACGCCCACATGGACACGGTTGATGTCCTGCCCCGCGAGGCCTGGCGGCACGACCCGTTCGGCGGAGAGATCGAGGGCGATCGCATCTACGGCCGCGGCAGCTCCGACATGAAAGGGGCGCTGGCCGCCATGGTGCATGCTGCCGCCGGCCTCGATCGGGAACGGCTCGCGGGGCGCGTCGTGGTTTCGGCTTCGGTCGGCGAAGAGCTCATTGAGGGAGCGGCATTGCGTGACGTCATGGAGCGGCACTCCCCCGATTATGTCGTCATCGGGGAGGCTTCGGAGCTCGATCTCGTACGCGCCGGCCGCGGCCGAGCGGAGCTTGTTTTGGAGACGAAAGGGGAGCCGGCGCACGCCTCCACGCCGCGGCTCGGTGTCAACGCTGTGCACCTCATGACCCGCGTCATCGAGCAGATCGAGAGGCTCGAGATGCCCACCCATCCGTTCGTCGGCAGCGGCGTGATGTGTTTGACGGACATGATTTCGGTGCCCTATCCGGCTCATTCGGTGGTTCCGAGTGGCTGTCGAGCAACGTACGAGAGGCGCCTGTTGCCCGGGGAAACGAAGGATGGGCTGATGACGGAGCTCGAGGCCGCCTGCGCGCGCGCCGGCGCTGAAGATACCGCCATTCGTCTCGCGACTGCCGAGTACGAGACCTACACCGGCGTCGTGTGGAGCGAGCCCAAATGGTATGACCCCTGGGAGCTGGCCGAGGGGCATGAGCTGGTGCAGGGCGCACTGGCCGGCCTCCGCAGCGCAGGACTCGACCCGAAGATGGCCAGCTACCAGTTCTGTACCAACGGTGCCTACAGTGCCGGCACGGCCGGGGTTCCCACCATCGGCTTCGGCCCCTCCCGTGAAACCCTGGCACACGTCGTCGACGAGTACGTCGAGATCAGCCAGCTCATCGAGGCCCGCCGCGGCTACACGGCGATCGCAGAGGCCGTCCTGGGCACACCTCGTTGAACGACGGATTTCTCAAACAGCCCGCCAAAGGTGATAATGACCGGAGGAGGAGGGGCTGACTCAGGACACACGTATGGCTTCCGGCGTCATCTACAACATCCAGCGATACTCTACCCATGACGGTCCGGGTATCCGGACCACTGTGTTCATGAAGGGCTGCCCGCTGGCCTGCTGGTGGTGTCACAACCCCGAGGGGCGCGACATCAAGCCGGATCACTCCATCGCGGCGAGCCGGTGCATCGGCTGTGGCGAGTGCGAGGAGGCTTGTCCCGAGGGTGCGGCACTCCTGACCCCCGACGGCCCGATCGTGGATCTGGACCACTGCATCCATTGCGGCGCCTGCGCCGAGGTCTGCCCCACCGAGGCTCGCAGCCTCATCGGACGCGAAATCTCTGTCGACGAGCTCATGCTGGAGGTCGGCAAGGACCGGATCTTCTATGAGGAATCCGGAGGCGGTGTCACCTTTTCCGGTGGCGAGCCGCTCATGCAACTCGAATTTCTGCTCGCCGCCCTCGAAGCCTGCCGGGAGAGTTGCTACCACACCGTGGTCGATACATCCGGTTCGGCGAGCATGGACACGCTCGAGCGGGTCGCGGCGGAGGCAGACCTGCTTCTCTTCGACCTCAAGCACATGGACGATGCGGTGCACCGGCGCTACGTGGGCGCCAGCAATGTACAAATCTTGGAGAACCTGAGTCAGCTCGCCAAGATGGGCCAGGACGTCTGGGTGCGTCTGCCGCTCATCCCCGGGGTGAACGACGACGAGCAGAACATCGACGCCACGGCGACCTTTTTGGCCTCGCTTGAAAAGCAGTATCCGCTACACTTGCTGCCCTACCACCGCGTCGGCAGCGACAAATATCGGCGCCTGGGAAAGCCTTATCCAATGGCGGGGCTGGAGCCTCCATCAGAGGAGCAGACTGCGGTCATAGCAGAACATATGCGATCCTATGGAATAGAGGTGAGGATCGGGGGATGATGGAGACTCGGAAGGCAGTTGAGTTTCGGAGGCTGATGAAGATTCGAAGGATGATGGATAGTCAGAGGGTGATGTCATGAACGAAAGAGTCAAGCGTCTTAGGGAGCTCAGTTTGGCCACCCGTCCATCCATTTCCTCCGAGCGGGCCGAGCTTCTCACTGATTTCTACGTCGAAAACGACGGCAAGTACTCGGTGCCGGTCATGCGGGCCCTCGCCTACAAGCACCTGTGTGAAAACAAGAGAATCTACATCGGTGACGACGAGCTCATCGTCGGCGAGCGCGGTCCCAGGCCCCTGATTACCCCGACCTTCCCCGAGCTTACTTGCCACAGCCTGGAAGACCTCGACATCCTCGATTCTCGCGAAAAGACCAGCTACGGGGTGGAGGTGGGAACCAAGGAAGCCTACGAGGCGAAGGTCATCCCGTACTGGCGTGGTCGGTCGACGCGCGACCGTGTCTTCGAGCTCCTGCCGCAGGAGTGGCTGGACGCCTACGAGGCCGGCCTGTTCACCGAGTTCATGGAGCAGCGGGCACCGGGCCATACGGTCGCCGACGGCAAGATCTACCGAAAGGGCCTGAGCGACTTCAAAGCGGAGATCGCCGCCCACATCGCGGCCCTCGACTTCGGCGCGGACGCAGACGCGTTCCGCAAGCGAGAGCAGCTCAAGGCGATGGATATCGCCGCCGATGCGGCCATCATTTTCGCCGACCGGCACGCCGAGCTGGCGCGCCAGATGGCAGGGGAGACTGACGACCCTCAGCGGAAGTCAGAGCTTCTGCGCATCGCCGCCAACTGCGAGCGGGTGCCGGCGCAGGCGCCGCGCGACTTCTGGGAGGCCCTGCAGGCCTACTGGTTCTATCACCTCGGCGTCATCACCGAGCTCAACGGCTGGGATTCCTTCAGCCCTGGGCACCTCGACCATCATTTGGGCCCCTTCTTCGAGCAGGAGCTGTCCGCCGGCTCGCTCGACCGCGAAGGCGCCAAGGAGCTTCTCGAGTGCTTCTGGGTGAAGTTCAACAATCACCCCGCGCCCCCCAAGGTCGGCGTGACAGCGGCGGAGAGCGGTACGTACACCGACTTCGCCAACATCAACATCGGTGGAGTGACGGTGGACGGCGCCGACGCAGTGAATGAGGTCAGCTACCTGCTGCTGGAAGTCGTCGACGAGATGCACATTCTGCAGCCCAGCAACAACATTCAGCTTTCGCACAAGAACCCCGACCGCTTCGTCGAGGCCGCCGCGCGGGTGATCCGGCAGGGGTATGGCTTCCCGTCCGTTTTCAACTCCGACACTGTCGTGGAAGAGCTGTTGCGGCAGGGCAAGTCGCTGGAGGACGCACGGGAGGGTGGCACCAGCGGATGCGTCGAGGCGGGTGCTTTCGGCAAGGAAGCCTACATTCTCACGGGCTACTTCAACCTGGTGAAGATCTTGGAGATCACCTTGAACCAGGGTCGCGACCCCCGCACGGGCAAGCAACTCGGCCCTGACACAGGGGACCCCACCGAGTTCGACAGCTTCGACGATTTGTTCGAGGCTTGGGTCGCCCAGGTGAATCACTTCGTCGACATCAAGCATCGCGGCAATCAGATCTTCGAGCAGATCTACGCCACGACGATGCCGGCGCCCTTCTTGTCGATCATCACCGACGACTGCATCAAAAACGGCAAGGACTACAACGCCGGTGGGGCGCGCTACAACACCTCCTATTTCCAGGGGGTCGGAATCGGCACCCTCACCGACAGCCTTGCGGCCATCAAGCAGCAAGTTTTCGAGAAGAAAGCTCTCGGCATGGAAGAGCTGCTCCTCGCATTGAAGGAGAACTTCGATGAGCGCGAGCCCCTGCGTCAGACCCTGATCAACAAGTCGCCCAAGTACGGCAACGACGACGACACGGCCGACGACATCATGGTGGCTTGTTTCGAGACCTTCTTCGAGGCTGTCGAGGGCCGGCCGAACACGCGCGGCGGCGAGTACCACATCGATATGCTGCCAACGACCTGCCACATCTACTTCGGCTCGGTGACGGGGGCTACGCCGGATGGTCGCCACTCCAGCATGCCTCTCTCCGAGGGAATATCGCCCGTGCAGGGGGCAGACCGTAACGGCCCGACCGCGGTCATGAGGTCGGTCGGGAAGATGGACCACGTGAAGACGGGAGGGACCCTCCTAAACATGAAGTTCACCCCACAGCTGCTCGAGTCGGATGACGACCTGAGGAAGCTGGGGCACCTCATTCGCGGCCACTTCAAGATGGGCAGCCACCACGTACAGTTCAACGTGACAACGGCCGAGCACCTGCGGGAGGCGCAAGAGAATCCGGAGCAGTACCGCCACTTGATTGTTCGAGTCGCCGGCTACAGCGACTACTTCTGCGACCTGTCGCGCGAGCTGCAGGACGAGATCATCTCCCGCACGGCCCACGAGACGATTTAGAGCAGAGTGGTGGCAAAACGGGAGGCCGGTTGTTACGCTACCGCCTGCTTTTCTGCCTTATTCCTCCGATGCGTGTTTGGAGTCGATTTGTGACGTCAATGCGTTCCGCTGGGAGCCTCCCACGGCGCCGCCCCGAGGGGTGGGTTGTAGTGGTGCTCACCCTGGCGGTATTTGTGACGATCTCGAGCGCCGCCCACGCCCAGAGCCTGCGTGGCACCTGGCAATCGCTCGACAAGCAGAACCAGGAAGCAAGACGTCACGACTTCACTTACATCAGCAATTCGTCGCAGGTCTACCGG
>CALAKE010000512.1 GCA_937922775.1 uncultured bacterium
CTGAACGTTCGGTGAGAGATGTTGGTGACGCGGGAGCCTACGGTCTCGTCGCAGCGAAGAAGTCGTCGACCGTGACGGGACGAAACCCGTCGAATTCGGACGGATCGGAATCAGCGATCTCCGCGGGCACGTGTTCGGCCAAGTGCCTCCACTCAGCATCGGTCAGGGAGTCGATGAAACAGGCCAACCGATCGGATTCGGGATTCGCGGGCAGGTACTTCCGATACATGGCGACCACGGCCCGCAACATCGGCAGGTAGGGCTCGAGGTCCGTTGTCGTCGAGGCCGCCTCGCTATCGATCCAGGCGATCGGTATCTTGCGGATGGAGTCGTTGCGTCGCAGCTCGGTCTTGAGCAACAGCTCGATGTCGAAGGCAAAACGTCTTTCGATCAGACCCGTGAGCACATCGCGCAGCGTCGCGGCGTTGAAAGCCTTGAACCCGCACTGCGTGTCGATGACGCTATGTAGCGGGTCGATCAGCCCCTTCCACAGGTAGATGAACAACTTGCCGCGAGTGTTGCGGAGACCTTTCTTGATCACGACGGAGGTCGGCTCGCGGCGCGAGCCGATCGCCGCATCTTTGTCCCCGCGCACGATTCCCTCGATAAGAAGCCCCGTCTGTCCCAGGTGTGTCGAGAGATCCGCGTCCGTGTAGCCTACGATGTGGCGATCGTGCGGCTCCCGAGCCGCGGTCCACATGCCATAGAGGATCGATCCGCCCTTTTGACTCTCGCCAGTCGAAGCGATCGGCTGGGTGACGGGGTGCCCCTGGCCGATGGCCTCCTCCAGGAACAGCACCCTTGCCGGTGCGTCGGGGCGGCGCTCCGATAGGATGCGCTGCGCCAGCCGGCCGCTGCCTTCGGGGCATCCGTCGTCCACGATGAACATGCTCCATGTGATCGGCTCGGCGTCACCGAACAACCAACGTAGCTGCTCGACCTTACGCACGAGGAGATCTTCCCCGTGTGGGTGCCGGTCCGGCGGTTGCATCCGCGTCCGTTCCTTGTAAACGGCAAACACGAGCGATACGTGCAGCGGGTGCTCGATGGAGCGAACGGCGGCCTTCGACCGTGCGAGCTTCACCGCCAGATGGACGGCGAGCGGCGTGCTCTCTTCTTCTCGGGCGAGCTCCCGCTCCAGCGTGTTCAATGGCTCTATCTGCGAGCAACTCGCCAACAGCAGATCGGCCGCCCTGCGCACCTTCTCGTCGTGACCTGAATCGCGCGGATCATACTCTGCCGAGCCGCGGTCGATGACGCTGCGCACGGACCGAATGAGGTCGCTCATCATGCCACCGCCGCTATCTATACAGCACGTTGAAATGCACCAGGATCCAGACAAGGTATGCGAGGCCGACGATCAAACCGAACGGGAAGACGACGAGCCAGGAAAGCGTGATCCGCGGCTTCTCGAACCGCAGGCTCGTGACCGTCGTCATGACGTTGGCCCAAACGAGCCAGACGCTGACTCCCGCCAGCATGAAGAGGCCTGGCCGGGGATTGACGAACGTCAGGCCGAGGCCGGCGACCGACAGCGGGCAGGCGACGATCAGGTCCGCCCAGGCGATTCCGTAGAAGATCTTCTGCTCGCGCCAATCGTCGGCGGTGCCGTCAGGATTCTTGAAAGGCCGGCCCCGGACGCACCCGATCTGCGCCCACGCCACGACGAACGTGAGAAACGCGATCAGCGCGAGCAGCACATAAAGGCAGACCCTCGAAGCACCGTCGATCTCCTCCAACCCGTTCATCGATATGGCCCCGTCAAGACAATGGTGTTGAGATAAGTACTGCGGATGGAGGCCCGGGGCAAGCAACCTATTCGCGGCGTGCCGAGCGCAGCATCGAGACGGCGGTGAAAAGGACCACGATGATGACCAGCCAGCGGATATACGTGAGCGGCAGCGAACCGACGATGTACGCGGCAATCAGCACGGCGGGGATGCCGCCGAGCACCAGCCCCAGCGCCGGCCGCAAGGCGTAGCTGCTCTTGCGCACGAAGCGGATGCTCCCCACCGGCATCAGGAACGCACATGATCCCATCATGATCGGGAAGGCCGCCCGGGGATTCATGCCCATCAGGCTGATCATGATCATGCTCGGGGCGTACATGCCGATGCCCAGGGTCATGAGCGCCCCGAGGATGAAGTTGCCGACGATCGCGACAACGAGCAGCGGCCCGGTGAGCCCCAGGGCCTCGCCACCGGCCGGAAAGAGGTCGAACTGGGTCATCACCATCAAGAGGGCTGCGATCAGCAGCGCCATTCCCATTCCGATCTGAATCTTGCGCCGCGGCCATTCCGCCACCACGCCGGCACCCAGCCAGGCGCCGGCGACGGCGGCGCCGATCAACAACACCAGAGTCGTCATCTCGACTTCGATGATTGCCACGTAGATGAACGCCTGGACAATCACCGCCGGGGTGTGGCCGACGTTGAGCGTTCCCGGAATGATCCGATCGGGCACGACCTTTCTGAACTTGAAGGCAGCGGTCGTCGGCGCGAACGAGCCGATCCCCAGGGTGTCGAAGAAATTGGTGACGAAGCCGATGACGCTTTCGGTGAGGTTGGGCAACCCACCGGCGGCCGCCGGATCGTCGGCCGGGAGTTGCCGACGCGCTTCGCGCGCCGTGGCCAGCCACGAAACGAGGTAGGCCGCGGCAACCGCACCCAACGTGACGAAAAGTCCGAGCTTCGCCGTGGACATGGTGGCGCATCCTACTCCCGCCGACCGCGGTCAGCAACGGGACCGGCAACCGGCTGGCGTGTTTTTCCGGCACGACGCCGTTGCACCTGCTGTGACCTCGCCGGATGTGCGAATCAGGGCGTCCTTTGAAACGGGCGCCCGGATCGGATCACACTCCTCCGGTTCAGCTCGGCCAGGTTGGCTGTCAGGAGGATTCGGACGTGACCTGGCTTGGTCAATTCGGAGTACCTCTTACATCCCTCGGCACTGGACCTTCATGCTGAGGGTCTCAGCCTGGACAACCTCACCGTTGTCATCGACATAGGACGGTTGAGCGCGCCTGATCACACAGGAGACGGTTTCTCTTTCGATTCCAAAAATGCCGGTACCCGCGCCATCGGCGCCGATCGCTTCACTCATCCGCCAGCCCAAGCGGTACATCTCGGAACCCTCGACAGCTTCGAAATCCGGGACGGGCACACCCGCCCGTAGAGAGTCGTTGGTCTCGAAGTCGATCTCACAGCCGCGGTAGCGCATCCTGTCCCACGCGGACACGAACTCCCCGGTGTTCACGGATAGAGCGACGTGCGGTACGGCCTCCAATGAGGTAGAGAAGGGCTCGCAAAGGGCAGCGGGATCGGCCTGAGTGCAAGCACTCAAGAATCCCAGAAGGAGTAATTGCGTCGGTATCTTCATGACCAGAATCGGCGGGAGCTTCTCAGAACCATGCTCCCCACGCAATCAGTGCTGCGGAAGCACCGAAGATAAACGGGCACAGCCTGAAGGGTAGAAAGGCCACCTTGAAGCCGGTGAACAGAGAGACGACGGCGAGCGCGACCAAAGTGCCTATCGAAACCGCGTACACCGCCGAGGAGACCGCAGCATCGGGTTGAACCGCCGTCGCAGCGACGACGAACGCGGCAATCGAGATGAGAGCCACGCCCTCGACAATCCACTCCATGGTGATGATTCGTCTGTTGTCGGCGGTGAGGCTGCCGAAGCCGTCCACGACCCCCTTTGTCGCGAACAAGTGTGCGATGCCCCAAACGCCGGTCAAAGCAGCGGCAACGTAGAGCAAGATTGGATTCACAACGGGCCTCCCACCGATCAATCGGGGTAGTTGAAACTGACGCTGACCGTGATATCAGATCCGAAGCTGTGTTTGATAGGACAGCTGTCCGCGGCTCTCTCCAGCATCGTTCTCTGGGATTCAGACAAGCCGGTCGGCATCGCGACCTCGACGTCAACCGACTGAAACCGCATCACGGGCTTGTCCGTCCCCGTGATCGTCGTATCAATCCGAGCCTCCGAAAGGTCGATGTCGTGACGCATCGCCATCGCTCCCATGGCGAGGAGCATGCAACCGCCCAGAGCCCCCTCGACGAGATTCGTCGGGGAGAACTCATCGCCCTCCCCCGTGTAGGGGCAGTCCATGAACACGGTCTTTCCCTTGGAGTGCTTCAGCGCCTGGCACCGTTGCCCGCCGCTATACGAAGTGGATACGTCGCCCATGCCTACCTCCTTTGACTGAGCAGTACGATTGGGAACACGGGACGTCGGTGCATGCTTACATCTGCCTGGCAGTTCTCGGCTTCAAATCCATCTCCTGACCCGCTTCCGATACTCTCCGAATTGGGCTCCGAATGTGCCTTCGAGCATTCGCTCTTCCGCGTACCTGCAGCTTCGATCGTGGTTGGCTTCTCGATGACCTTCGCCATGGTCGACTCCTCGCCAGTCGTCTAACGGACCGGGGGCTCATCTGCCGCGAGCAGGTCGCCTGAGGCCGCTCGAGCACCCAATGTTGACGCCGGAAGGCTACCAAACCTCAGCAAAGACACGTCGCCTAGAGTAGGAGCGCGGCGTCTGGCAAAAGGTCATTCAAACCGAGGAGTCGTACCGCCCCGGCATCTTGAAGCTGTAAGTTCGGTAGCTGCTCGCCTTGTAGCGATCCTGCTTGGGAGAGGTGGGGGCGTGTTCCGTCATGCGCCCACTCCGCGTCGGCGAGTCAACTCAGCACGAAACGCGCGACCCAGTCTCCGAGCAGGTGGGTGAGCACGACCACCAGAACACCAATGCCGAGGTGTTCCGAGATGACCTTGGCAGGGTGTATGTGCTGGCCCCTTGCGAGGAAGAAGCTGATCACCGTGAGTACCACAGCCCCCCAGGCGATGCTCACGACGATGGCGTGGGAAAGCTGCAGGGTCATCAGAGGAAGAAGAAAGCTCGCTGCCATCGCGAACTTGGTTACCAGTGTTGCGACAGTGGACACCCAGATCTCCCCAGGTGAGTGTTCGTTTTCGGATTCCTCGTGTATGTGAATCCCGAGTGCGTCTGAGAGGGCATCGGCAACAGCGATGGTTAGAACCCCGCCGATGATCGCAGCCCGCGAATGAGTCCCAGAATGGAGACCGACAATAAGACCCAGTGTGGTCAGGACGCCTGAGGTCATGCCAAAGCTTGCCCCAGTTCGAGCGGCGTCGCGGATGTTCATGTCGGTTTCAGTTGCCTCTCCAAGGGGCGCCTATCCACTTCGATTGACAACGCGGTGGCGCCCCACGCGACTATCCGGCGCCAAGCCAGGTCATGATCGCGACAATCAGGAGCACCCCCCACGAGAAGTGTCTGCCCTTCGATATGACGAACGACACTACCGCCGAAGCAAGGAACGTGAGAGCGATTGCCCGGATCAGCGGCTGACTATCGTTGCGCGCCGGCATCGACGCCAGGAGAACCAGCAACGCCGTGAAGCCCCACCAAGCCACGCTCACCAGATGTCTTCATATAGCGGTCGCCGGATGCCGCGTCTCCTCGAGACGCGAGGAATCCTCGTGGTTCACGAGTCGTCACCTTACCTCGCGCGGCGAATGCCGCAGCAGTACAAACGAAAGGACGAGCAACGGAAGCCCGTAGAGAAGGACGCAAATCGCCAGCATCAGAAGCCCGTCGACCGGGTCTTCGGGCACGATCGAGAGGATCACCGCCACGGGCAAGTATCCGCCCTCGCGATAAGAGACCGGATGCGGGCACACCAGCGCGATCGCGAGGACCGCGACAATCCTGGGCAGTAGTCGAAGTTGCCCGAACATGTTCAGCGGCCCTGTAGCCCGGCCACGCCCCATGCACGGGCCTGCAGCTCGATCGTGCGATCGCTCTGCGTCGGCAGTCGTCGGGTCAGCTCATCGACGAGGGCGTGGCGCTTTTCTTCAGACAACTCAGACACGAAACTCGGAGCGGGGCCAGTGCCGCCGAGGAGCGGCCGCCAGAAGTCATCGAACCCAGAGAAGGACGTTGGAATACTGACCGGGGCGCTGCGAACCTCCTGAAGGTCCGCGGTGCGGAAGAGAGATTCGAGGGCCTGAGGCCCGCAGATCGGGAAGCGGTGGCCCTCATCAAGTTCCACGGCGCTCGGTTCGATTGCGATCGCGGCGTCCCAGAAGTGGCGGAGGAACTGCATGCCTTCGGCGTAGTCCCATACACAAGCCGCCACCGTGCCGCCCGGGCGCGTAAGGCCCCGTTGCTCCCGGACGGCGAGCAGCGGGTCGGGAAAGAAGTTGAGCGCCAGGCCCGAGACCACGAAGTCATACCCGTCCTCACGCACCGGTAGGTTGCCGACCCCGCCGACCTCGAAAGTCACACGAAGGTCGGCGAGCCTCTCCCGGGCTGACGTCACGAAAGGCTCGGAAGGATCGCATGCGACCACGGACGCAGGATCAGACAGAGTGCAGACCGCCTCGGCGAGTGCGCCGGTCCCGGTACCCACATCGAGCCAATGCCCACCAGGCGCGGAATCAATCCACTCGACAAACTCCCGCGCCAGCGGACGGCTCCACCGGCCCATGAAATCTTCGTAGGTGGCTCCGGTGTTCCACCCGTCGCCCGATTGAGCCTTCATGAGGTCTCCACGCCTAGAGGCGCTCGAGCGTATCGACGGTACGGTCGTTGCGCAGGTTGCCTGTGTTCAGCGTCGAGGGGGGCTCGAGCAGAAGAATGTGCGCCTCTTGTTCGGCAACGGGCTTGTGT
>CALAKE010000513.1 GCA_937922775.1 uncultured bacterium
GGTGAGGTCGGGCATCTGGGCGGGCGCGCTGTTCGAGATCGTCTCGGCCTCACCGGCAGCACACGCCACGAGCGCCAGTGCTCCGACGATTGCCGCCAGGATCGCGGCGCCCCCGCACGACGCTGCTCTTCCTGCCCCGAGCATCCACCGTCTCATGTCTCAGCCTCCTACTTGATGACGTGCCACTCCGACTCCTGAGGCCGGTCGAGGTACCTGAGGCCATCGGCGGTCATCACGGCGATTTGACCGATGCCAAGCTCAATACCGTTCGGGCCCCAGCCGGGCACGGCCACGCGTGTATGCGGCTCGAAAGCGTACAGGGTGTCGACGTACAGCTTGTGATTGTTGGACACGATCGAGGTCGGATAGTAACCCTCACCGGAGGTCATTCCAGCGACGTACGGCTTGGTGGGGAACATGAAGCCTCCCACCAAGTAGCGGCGATTGAACGTCGGGGGAGGGTGGAAGCCGAGCGCGGTGGAGATGATGCCTTCCTCGGGAACGATCGCTTCGGCCGCCGTGACGATCTCCTCGCCGGTGCGCCCGAGGACGAACTCCTTCGCGAACAAATCCTGGATCCGATTGACCTTGCGCAGGCCTTCCTTCATGGCCTCGGGCACGTCCGACTCTCCCTCCAGCAGCACGTACGCGTGCTGGTGCGAGTCGGTCGTCAGGCCGAGGAGCATGATGTCGGCGTCGCAGCTCACAACGTCGCCGCGCCTGATGGTGACGCTCTTTCCGTTCGAGGTCCGGCCGCGACGGAAGTTTTCTGGCGGATCGTCGTACTTGGCGATGAGCTCCGGACGCCGCTGCACCGTGATCGTGGGGTGGTTTTCATACTCGAGGCCGAGCTCGAGCATCCGGTGCCGGAACCACCAGTTCAGGTCGTCGGTAGTGGTGACGTCGGGGATGATCACGCGGTTCGAGAAGCCCTCGACGATGATCTCGTTGGCGACGCCCTGGACGTGGCGGTAGACGCTGATCTGCTCGGGCGTCATCGTTTCGAGCCATCTCACGCCGATGGTCCAAGAGGATACGGCGCGGGCGGCGTATTTTTCGCCGAGCGCGGCAAGCATTCGGTCGTTGTCGAAGTCGGCGATGGCGACTACTTGCGGGTCCCTTTGATTGACCATCGCCGTGACGTCTTCGTAGGTGTGCGGCTCGATGTACTCGATTTCACTGCCGGTGTCGAAGAAAGCCATGAACCAGGGCGTTCGCTGTGAGCCTGGTCGCTCGTGCTGGCTGGCGAAGGTCATGCCCTCGTAGTTGGCAGGGAGCAGCGACACATACACGGGGCTCTCGTTGTTGAAGAAGAGCTCGCCCTCATCGTCGCGCACGATCCACATGTCGATTCCCTGCTCGCGCAAAATCTCGGGGATGACGTTTTCACGCCGCCACTCCCACCATTTCTGCATGAGCTCGGCGCGTTCGCGCAGGGAAAGAATATTGTCGACGTCCTTGCCGACCTGCTGGGCCGCCGGACTGCCGGCGAAGGCGAGCAGAACAACGGAGAGGATTGAGGCTGTAAGCAGCGGGGTGAAAGCCGTTCGTTTCATCTGTGCCTCCCTGATTCTGCGGAGCTGGTCTCGTTAGCGTAGTCGTCCACGATCTGCCCGTAGTCGAACCATTCTGGCCGGGTGAAGTCAAGGAACTGGAACATCAGCGAGTCGCGGGTGCTCATCTCCTCGCGATCTCTGATCGAGTACTCGGACGGGCCGGCTGGCATGCCGTGGTAAATCTCGTAGGCCAGACCGAGATAGGCGCCGGGCGCCATGAGAGTGCCCGGATGTGCGAAGTCGGGGTCGAGGTAGTCAGTGGGATCGTAGGTGCCGGTTTCCACCGCGGTCTCGTAGGCGGTCGCCAACGCTGCCTTGGTCTCGATGAAGTAGGGCGCATCGGGAATCGGGTAGTAGGCGAGAAGCTGCATGAGCTTCTGAGGAACCGAAGACTTCCCCCCGTCGACGCTTGTCTCGTTGACGCCCTCGATGTTCGTGTAGACGAGCTCGATGGGCCGCATCATCAGCAGAGCCTCGAGCAACTCCGTACCTTCTTCGGGCTCGTCTTCCATCACGCCGATGTGGGCGTTGTATTCCGCCGGGACCTGGCCAGCGCAGGCCAGGGCCGGAAGCAGCGAAAGGACCAACAACGCCCGCACCTGGACCATTCCCGGCCTCAGATCATCAACTGGCCGCCATTGACGTAGAAGTTGGCGCCCGTGGTGAACTCCGCGCCGATGATGCACTCGACCATGTGGATCACGTCCTCGAACTCACCGAGTCGACCCATGGGGAGGGTAGCGATCTCCTTGGCCAGCCCCTCGTCGGTTTCCAGGTCATAGCGCTCGATAACCTCTCGCGTCTGAACCGAGCCCGGCACCATACAGTTCACGCGGATGCGCGGGGCGAGCTCTAGTGCCAGGCACTTTGTGAACGCGAAGATGGCCCCCTTGGCGCTGCAGAAGTTGGCGCCGTTCTTGCGCCCGACCTGCCCACACGCCGCACCCAGGTTGATGATCAAGCCCGGGTTCTCTGTGTTGTGAAAGACGTACTCCTGGCTGCACACGAAGTGGCCTTTCAGGTGTGCCCCGATCACCGCATCCCACTGCGCATCGGTCATCTCAATGAAGGGCGCGTCGCGATTGATACCCGCCGTGTTGAGGAGAATATCGACCCTGCCGAATTGTTCGATGATGGCATCAAACATGGCGTGGACCTGCTCGCGGTCGGCGACGTCGGCCTTGTACTTCATGATCTTCGATTCGTCGGAGAGCTCGACGAGCTCCGCGTACGTGGCTTCGGCGTCCGCGTCGATGATGTAGTTGATGCAGACTCCGAATCCTTTTCGGGCGAAGTTCTTGGCGATGCATGCGCCCAAGCCGCTGGAGCCTCCGGTAATGACGATGACCCTGTTCTCGCTCATTTTGTCTCCTCAGCTCTCCTGCGCGCCCCAGATATCGCCCACGGTGTAGCCGTTCGGGAAGGGATCCTCTTCATCGACCACATAGGACGCGAAGCCGGTGATCCACGCCGTACCGCGCAAGGTGGGAACGACCGCCTTGTAGTCGCCAACCGTTGTCTCGCGGATCAGCCGCCCGGTGAAGATCGTGCTGAGGATTCCCTCATGGTTGAAGTCTTGATTCAGCTGCAATTCACCCTTCGCCCACATGGCGGCCATCTTCGCGCAGGTCCCCGTACCGCATGGTGATCTGTCGAGGCAGCCGGTCCAGGTCGACGGTCGCTCCCAATCGAGCTTGCCGGTAGAGACGACCACCGTATTGCGCCGGTCCGCGTCCGGGTGAATGGGTGGGGCGGAGAGCTGGGCGATGGTCACCCCGCGAATATCCGGATTTAGCGGGTGCACACAGTCGAGCTGCTCCTGCGTCGCCGCCTTGATCATCTCGCCGACTCGAATGGCATCCTTGGCCTCGTCGGGAGTGAGCCGTAGGCCCAGAGGCTCGGCGTCGGCGATGACGTAGAACATCCCTCCATAGGTCACGTCGACGGTTACCGTGCCCAGCTCCGGGACCTCTACGGGCGCGTTCAGGTGGACGGCGAAAGCCGGCACGTTCTCGAAGGTGACGTTCTTGACCTTGCCGCGCTCGACCTCGGCGCGCACGGTGATGAGCCCCGCCGGTGATTCGAGAACGAGCTCAGTAACCGGTTCAGTGGCCTCCACCATGCCGGTCTCGATCAGCACCGTAGTAACTGCAATCGTGTTGGTGCCCGACATGCCGGGGTACTCGGTCTGCTCCATGATGACGTAGCCGGCGACGGCATCGGGGTGGGTGGCAGGCAGGATAAGGTTGCAGTTGGCCGCCGGATACCCACGTGGCTCCCGCAGCATGCGCTTGCGCAGGTCGTCCGCCTGAGTTTCGAGATACACCATCTTCTCGAACATCGTGTCGCCGGGAACGTCGAGCACGCCGCCGACAATCACTCTGCCCGGCTCGCCGCAGGCGTGCGTGTCGACGGCCTGGATCATGTTTGATATTCGCATCGTCGTTTCTCGCCTCGATATCGGGTCAGGCCCGCTTCAGCTGCTGTCATACTCTCGCCGCCGCCCCGATCTCCGGGCGGCGTGGATCGACTCAGTTGGGAATCTGCATCTTCATCCAGTCGGCGGTGTTGTGGAAGCTTGCGACGACACTCCCAGGCGGAACCAGCTCGTCGCAGGCGGCGCGGGCTTCGTCGCTGAGGCTCATCTCGAGCAAGGGCAACAGTGGCTCGAGTTGTTCGGTCGTGCGTGGGCCGATCAGGGGGGCGGTGATACCCGGCTGGTCCTTGCTCCACAAGATGGATAGCTGTGCCGGGCTCAGGCCTTCGCCCTTGGCGATCTTGCTAAA
>CALAKE010000514.1 GCA_937922775.1 uncultured bacterium
CTACGGGCTCTTGGTAATCGCCCTCGCTGTGCCTTTGCTGGGCGGCCTCTATAGCTCTCGCCCTTCCCAGAGGTCTGCCATGGCCGCCATGATTGTCTCTTTGGTGGTCGCTGGCGTCGCCATGGTGGTTACAGGGGGGCCCACACCGGCTGGCTTCTGGCCCTATCTTCTCGGGGTTGCTGCCGGGGCCGTCACCATCGTCTGGGTGCGCTGACCCCCGCGCTTGCGAGACTGCTCGGCGCGGGCGATCATGACGCAGCACTCACATCGCCGGAGCTGGAGGCAAGGAATTGGCCGAACCTGACGGCAAGCTCTACGTCGACGCACGCACCCTGCTGTTGAACTCCCTTCGTCTCGCCGGACGCGTGTGGTCGGACGGGTACCGGCCCAACTACCTGATCGGCATCTGGCGCGGCGGCACGCCGCCCGGCATTGCGATCCACGAGTTCTTTCGTCTGAAGGGGGTCGACCCTTACCACACCACCATCAAGACGCAGTCCTACAATGGCATGCAGCGGGGTGACGGCGGTGTCGAGATCAAGGGCCTCGAGCATGTCATCGACGTCATCTGTGCCAACGACAAGATGCTGATCATCGATGACGTTTTCGACACCGGACATACGATGGTCGCCATTCTCGATCAGATTCGGAGACGCGCTCGCAGAAACACCCCCGAGATCAGGCTGGCGACCGTTTATTACAAGTCAGCCAAGAATGAGACTGACCTGGTGCCGGACTACTGGGTCGTTGATGACAACCGATGGATCGTTTTTCCGCACGAGCTCGAGGGTTTGAGCGACGATGAAATCCGCGAGCACCACCCCTGCTTGGCCGACGAACTAGCCAACGACGGAGGTGACGAATGACGCGCAGTCAAACCTCGTTCCTGGAGGCTGCCGTTGTTTTCTCTTGCGTCGTGGCGATCGTGATGTCGGCGACGCCGGCCGGCGCCTGGGGGTTCACCGCTCATTTCATCATCACGCGCGCCGCCATCGACGCGCTGCCTCCCGGCCTGAGGGCCTTCTATCAGTCGCACGCCGACTTTGTCGTGGCGCACAGTATCGATCCGGACAAGTGGCGCTGGGACGATCTCGACTGGAGCACGGTCTGTTCGCCCGAGCGTGGCTTTCCGGTGCTGGAGGGCGATGAGCGCCCTCGCCATTTCCTCGACGCCGATGCCGTCTCCGCCTATCCATTCGGCGAGATCCCCCGGGACTTCAGCGGGTACAAGGAGCTGGCCGGCGATGAATGGGAGGAGTGGGGCAGCGCCCCCTGGACGGCTGCGACCTATGCGAGCCTGTTGCGCGACGAAATGGCCGCAGCTGACGCGGACCTGCACCTCGTTCTCTGCCGCAGCGCCATCCTGGCCCACTATGTGGCTGACCTCTCGATGCCCTTTCATCTGACCGTCAACTACGACGGGCAGCTGAGTGGCTTGCGCGGCATCCATTCGCGATTCGAGCGCCACTTGGTTGAGTACTATGACGAGGTTCTCGACGCGCGGGTGCGCGCCTCGGCGCCCCAGGCTCTGGTACTTGAAAGCCCCATCGGGGCCACCTTCGAGATGCTCGTCGACGGATATCCCGCGGTGCATGCCTTATTGCGTGCCGACCTTCTGGCGCAGCGCGCGGCTCCCCTGAATGATGACGAGTCTGCCGGAGATAATCCCGCCTATATGCGCGAGATGTGGAAACGGAGCGGTGATCTGGCGGCCGCCCGGATGGCCTACGGCGCCGAGAAGGTGGCGAGCTTCTGGCTCACGGCATGGGATCAGGCCGGCCGGCCCGATCTTCGATCACTGAGGTCGCGGGGCCTTTCCGACAAGGAACGGTAGTCCGAGCTGCTGGTAGGCTGCAGCTAGCTCCCGACCCCTGTCACGGTGGCGATCTCCGTCACGGCACCCTCTTCCGTGACCTGGAAAATCGAACCGGCTTGAGGATCGACAACAAGCAGCGTGTCGTCTGGGCCGTGGGCAAGGCCCTGGGGGCTGATCAGCGGATCCCCTTGCGCCATGACTGTCACCTCGCCGCCCCGCGTTACTTTGAAAAGCGCGTGCGCATAGCCGTCGCTCACCACGAATGTGTCCTCATCGAGACGTAGCACATCGTGAGGGTAGTCCAAGGGCGCGCCGCTGGTGATGGTGCTGATGCGTCCCTCGCGGGACACGTGATACAGGGAACGCTGGCCGTGCGAAACGACCACAAACCCGTCATCGCCGTCAGCCACGATGCCCTTGGGGCTGCCGATCTCTGCAAACACGGTCACCACGCCATCCAGGGTGACCCGAAGGATCGCCCCAATGCCTCCTCGAAGGTCGGAGACCAGCACCGATTGCTCGTCGAACACGGCCAGTCCCTGCGGGATATCGACCTCAGAGGTAATCAGCGACAGCTCGCCTTCCGACGAAACTCGGTAGATACCGAATGTGCCCGGGTCTGAGACGATCCATCCCTCCCCGTCGGGCGCATCTACGACGGCACGGATGCCGTACAGAGGTGTGCGAGGCAGACCTTCACCCTCTGCGATCGTGTCCACGGATCC
>CALAKE010000515.1 GCA_937922775.1 uncultured bacterium
GACATCACCTGTGCAACCTCGTAGAGTCCCGGCTCGACGACTCGAAAAATCAGGTGGAACACCTCGATTTCCAGAGGTTGCGCCGAGCCCGAGGTCGTCACACCCGCCGGTTCCTCCTGAGCGAAGGAGGAAGAGGGGAAGGCGAACCCAGCGGCTAGCAGAACGCCCGCCACGACGGGCGCTACTCGTGCACGGCGACGCTCGCGCTGTTGTCTGGTCGCCCTCATGAGCTTGTCCTCAGCTGAGTTCCGCAACCCGCACAGAAGCGATCCTCCGTTCCGGCGGGCCTGCCACATTGCGTACAGAACAGCGCAGCTCCCGGGGCGCGGGGCGTTTGTGCAGCCAAAGGCGCCGGTGCCTGGGCGTCAGCCACCCTCGGGCTCGATCGTTCGATGCTTTCCCGGATGGCAGCGATCTCCCGCTCGACGGCCTCAGACCCCGTTGGGGGCTCGGCGTTTCGTTCTTCGATTTGTCTGACGATGCCGACGGCCTCCGCCTTCAATCGTTCGATCTCGAACTGGTAGTCGGCTTCGGAGAGCTTGTCGGTATGGAAATCGAAACCGAGCTCGCGAATCGCTGCGTAGGTCGATTCCTTGCGCTCCTCGAGGGCAGCGAGCTCGGAGGCGGGGCCGCTGGTGCTACCCATGATCCGGGGTGCGGGCTTCCAGATCGGGTAGCCAATGGCCAACAACACCACTGCGCCCACGATCAATCCGAGTAGTAGATCCATTGTGCTTCTCGATCAGTAGTTCTGGATACCAGTGTTACTCCGCCGGCGGTCGGGAATCATGCAGATGATCGTGCCGAAGAGCAGCACCCAACCCCCGATCCAGATCCAGCTAACCAGAGGGTTCAGATAGGCCTTGAAGGTTGCGGTGCGGTTCTGCCCGTCCCATCCGGC
This sequence comes from uncultured bacterium, assembly GCA_937922775.1. Taxonomy (GTDB): domain Bacteria; phylum Acidobacteriota; class UBA890; order UBA890; family UBA890; genus CALAKE01. The sequence goes on from CALAKE010000515.1 coordinate 902, forward strand.
CAGCACCATATACAAGTCGTGTCGCAGGCTGCTCCAGATCGCTACCTCGGTGGTCGGGTTCTCGTCGTTCGGAGGTGGGTGGAAGTGTCTCTGGGGCAGCATGCGGAACTGCGGCTCGCCGCCGCGGAACGCCACGAGGGATGCCGAAACGACGTCGACACCGCTCGCCTGGAAGCTATCGAGTCCCGAATACTGAATCGTGTAGCCGCCGATATCGAAGGTACCGCCAGGGCTCACCGTAGCTTCGGCCTCTTGCTGAAAGACGCTCGAGCCCGCGACACCTATCGCCATGAACACCACTCCCAGGTGAATCACATAGCCGCCATATCGGCGCTTGTTGCGCCAAGTGAGGCGGTAGAACGCTTCGTACCAGGATTCAGTGGTAGAGGCCATTCGTGCCCTAGTTCCACGCCAGAACTCTTGTGCAATGGTGGCGATGACAAAGGCCGACAAAGCAAAGGCCAAGATCGCGTAGATGTCGGTTATGCGGAAAGCCAGCATCACCGCCGTTGTGACCGCTCCAGCAATCGCAGGGTATGTGAAGGCCCGCCGCAGGCTGGGCCACGAGGCGCGCCTCCAAGCGATGAGTGGGCCAACGCCCGTGAGCAGGAGCAAGAGCAAGAAGATCGGCACGTTGACGCGATTGAAGAACGGTGGACCGACAGTGATCTTCACGCCGCGAACCGCTTCGGTGATCACCGGGAACATGGTGCCCCAGAGCACGGCGAAGCATGCCACCACGAGAACCAGGTTGTTGAACAGAAACGAGGACTCTCGTGACAACACCGATTCGAGATGCTGCTTGCTACGGAGTTGCGGCAATCGCCACGCGACCAGGCCGAAGCTGATGGCGAGCGTGATCGCCAGGTAGGTAGCGAACATCGGGCCAAGGTTGGACACCGTGAAGGCGTGCACGGAGGAGACGATGCCTGAGCGCGTCAGAAAGGTGCCGAAGATACAAAGGGCGAATGTGGTGATGATCAACATCATGTTCCACACGCGCAGCATCTGCTTCTTCTCCTCGATGATCACGGAGTGGAGGTAAGCGGTTGCAACGAGCCATGGCATGAGAGATGCGTTCTCGACCGGGTCCCAGCCCCAGTAGCCGCCCCATCCGAGCTCGACGTAGGCCCACTGGGCACCCAGAGTGATTCCCGCAGCGAGGAAGAACCAGGAGAGAATGGTCCAGCGTCGCGTGCTATGCAGCCAGCTCGTATCGAGCTGCCCGCTGGCCAAGGCCCCGATGGCGAAGGCGAAAGGAATGGTGAAACCGACAAATCCGAGGTAGAGGGTCGGCGGGTGGATTGCCATCGCCGGGTTCTGCAGCAGTGGATTGAGGCCACGGCCGTCGGCGGGGGTGAACTGCAGCACCTCGAACGGATTGGCGGCAAAGATCTGGACTGCGATGAAGAAACCCGCCGTCGCCATGCAAACAGCGTAGACGTAGGGCATCAGCGCGACGTGCCGATTGCGGTTCTGCCAAGTCGCAACGGCAGCGAAGACGCAAAGCAAGAATGTCCACAGCAGCAGCGAGCCGGCCATGCCACCCCACCATGCGGCCACTTTGTACATGACAGGCATTCCAATTCGCGAGTTCTCGGCGACGTAGCGAACTCTGAACTGGTCTGTGAGGAGAAGATAGACGAGGCTCACCGACGAGAGCACGATCAAGGCGGATGTGGCGTACAGACCGTTGCGGGCGCTCTGAACGAGGGCAGGCGCCTGCCGGCGTGCGCCCAGGAGCGCAACGGCCGTTGCGTAGGTGGCGGTAGCGAACGCAGCAATCAGGCAGATGTGACCGAGCTGAATCATCAAGAGCTAGCCTCTGGGAACACTCAGGACGCGACGGGGTCGAGTTTAACGCGAACCTAGCGACGCTGCGCGGGGGCCCCTTCGCCAGCCTCGCGGTATTGGGCGTAGTCGGTTTCGGCCTCGTACTTGGAGGGGCACTTGGCCATCAGGAAGGTAGCCTGCAGAACGCCATCCGAGTCGATTTCTCCCTCGACCACGGCTTCGGATCCGTCCTGAAAGGTATCAGGGGCAATGCCGCGATAGACGACCGCCAGCTCAGCGCCGCCTTCTTCGATCACGAAGCTGTGCACGAGATTGGTGCCGTCGGCCTGGATCGATCCAGCGACGACGTGGCCTGCGATGCGCAGAGGCATGCCCTGGAGCGTAGCTTCCTGGGCTTGCACCTCGCTCACGGTGTAGTAGTAGACCATCGAATCGCGCATCCCAGTCACAACAACATATGCCACTGCAGCCAGTATCACGCACACCGCAATGGCCACCTGTCGGCGGCGAATACCCATAATCAGCAGCCCTCCATGCTGCGATTTGTTTGATGTTGGCAATAATCGTAGCACCAGGTCCCACTGGGTGCTAGGAGACGGAACGGACGTGGGGTGGGCTATCCCACCCATTGCGCAGATCCCACCAACACCGTTGTCTTCGGCGGGGCGCCTCGCACGGGGTGGCAAGCTCGAGTGCCTCGGATGCGGGTGCCGATTTCCCCCAATGATACGTGCGAGCGTGCCGATGCGGCCTAGGGCATCACATGGGTGGATTGGAGGGCCTTCTC
>CALAKE010000516.1 GCA_937922775.1 uncultured bacterium
TCAAGTGGCCGTCAGCAGTGTCGGCAGCCCGCGCTTCCGACCAGCCGAACTCCTCGGCACCCTCCTGTAGACACTCCTTGAAGCCGGTGGTGCTATAGGGTGTGCCACCCCGAGCCTGGCTCACCGTCGGGATGTTCTTGAGGCGCAACTCGACGGGGCACATTTCGATGGCCTCCGCCAGAGCGTCCATCATCTGCTCGAGCGCCCACGAGTTCTGCGGGTGGCCGGGAGCACGCATGGGGCGTTGCTCGCCGGCATTGATGTAGACGTCGTGGCTTTCCGTGCGTACGTTTTCGCAAAGGTACAAGTCGCGCGTCTGGAAATCGGCGCTACCCGTGCCACTCGAGGAGTACGCGCCGCCAGAGCCGAGATTCTCCATCTCGAGGGCGACCAGAGTGCCGTCGCTCTTGACGCCGGCCTTCAGTCGCATCTGCACGGCGGGGCGATTGCCGGCGCAGAGCAGCGCCTCCTCGCGCGTAATGAACATCTTCACGGGCCGCGCCGACAGCTTCGCCAGCAAGGCGCCGATGACCGAGTACTTGCCGATGCCCAGCTTGGCGCCAAATCCGCCGCCGACATAGTGGCCGATGGCGCGCACGTGGCTCAGAGGCAGGCCGAACGCACCGGCCAAACCCTGCTGCATGGGATACACGCCTTGTGCCGAGTGCCAGACGGTGAGCTTTCCGCCTTCCCACTGAGCCACGCAGCCGAACGACTCCATCGGCATGTGTAGCTCGCACTCAGTGCTGTAGGTTTCCTCCAAGACGACATCGGCCTCGGCGAACCCGGCATCGACGTCACCACGCTCGTAGCTGCCTGGATCACGGGTGCGGTTGGTGTCGCCCCAGACGATCGGGGCATCTGGCTCGAGGGCTCTCCTGTAGTCCACCGTGAAGGGGAGCACCTCGTATTCGACCTCGATCGCGCGTGCCGCATCCCAGGCCTGGTAGGGGGTGTCCGCGGCCACTGCCGCAACCGCCTCGCCTTCGAAACGGACGTGGTCGTCGAACAACCGGCTGCCGTCCCTCGAGCGGCTCTGGTACCAAGGGATATCGGCGCCAGGGGTATTGTCGCTGATCACACTATGGACGCCCGGCATCGCCTCGGCTTTCGAGGTGTCGATTCGGGTGATCCGAGCGTGTGGATGCGGGCTTCTGAGAATCGCGCCGTGTAGCATGCCGGGCAAGCTGACATCCGAGGGATAGATGGCGCCGCCGCTGGTGCGCTGGTAGCCGTCGACCCGCGGCTCCGGCCGGCCGACAACCTTTGTCTCTCCCCACTGCTCGGCCTTCTCCTGTGGGCCTGGAGTCTCCGGCACCGGCTCCGTGTGGTAGTAGGTCATCTCTTTCATGACTCACCTCCGGTGCGCTTGATCTCGCCGGCTCGCTCAGCGGCCTTGAAGATGTTCGGATACGCACCGCACCGACACAGGTTGCCGCTGACACCGAGACGAATCTCGTCGATGGATGGTTCGGGGTTGGCCCGCAGCAAACCCTCCACAGCCATGACCTGGCCGGGAGTGCAGTAGCCACACTGATAGCCATCGCATTCCACGAAGGCTTCCTGTACCGCACCGAGCTCTTCACCGTCCAGAAGGCCCTCCAGCGTGGTGATCTCGGTGTGGGTGGCCTCGAGCGCGAGCGTCATGCACGAATAGCGCGTCTGGCTGCCCATCAGCACCGTGCAGGAGCCGCACTCACCGCGCTCGCACCCTGGCTTCGCGGCGGTCATGCCGAGCTTCTCGCGCAGCACATAGAGCAATGACCATCTCGGTTCGACCAGCAGCTTGTGCTCGCGCTCGTTGATGTGGAGCGTGACCGGGACGAGCTCAGTGGGCTGAATGATATCGGCCACCGGTTCGGCAATCGCTGTTTCACCCCCCACCAGAGTCCCGGCCGCTGCCACGCCGAGCGTCCCCGCGCCGGCTGCCGAGAGGAACTGGCGCCTGCTGACGCCAGTTTCTGCCGGCTTCTTGCACTTACATTCCTTCTTTTTCATGGGACCTCCGTCAGATCCTGCGTTTCGCGACGAACTGTCAGGCTCTCAAAAAGAGGTGTGCGACGCAAGTGCCTGGAAGTCGAGCGGGTGGAACGATGGAATTGAGCGAGTGGGCCTTGGTTGGCGCCCGGTTCACAATGGTCCTAAACCCTTGCCGCCACTCGGGCGTCCAATCGATATAAGCTGGGTATTGCTGCGCCGTGCACCCCAGGCGACGCTGCCGGACCCGTACCCTGAAGATCACCTGATGGCCGCTCCCGAGCTCGACTCCGATCGGAGGCATGCTGCCGTGTGGAATAGCTTCTCTCAGGACATCCGCTATGCGCTTCGCACAGTTCGTCGCAACGTCGGGTTCTTTGCTGTCGCGGCATTGATTATCGGGTTGGGGATCGGTGCGAGCACAGCGATCTTCAGCGTGGTGAGCCCATTCTTGCTGAGAGACCTACCTTTCGAGGAACCCGAGCGGTTGACGTGGGTCGCAAACACGGGAACCGGCGGAAGCCTGTCGTCGGTCACCTCGCGGTGCTGGAATCTGCGTGACTACCGGGCCATGAATGAGTCGTTCGAGCAGATGAGCGGCTACTTCGCGTTCTTTGACTACATCGGCTTCACGCTCAGCGGCGATGGTGACCCGGAGCGTCTTACCGGCGTCCCGGTGGCAATCGATTTCCTCGATATTCTCGGTGTCCAGCCACAGATCGGGCGCAACTTCGTTGAAGAGGAGGATCTCTGGGCTACCCCGACCGCGGTGATTCTCTCCCATAGCTTCTGGCAGAGGAGGTATGGGGGCGATCCGGGGATCGTCGGTCGGTCGATTACCCTGAACAACGCGCCGATCAACGTTGTCGGCGTACTTCCCGCCTATTTCGACTTCGCCTCCTTTTTCTCTCCTGGCTCTCGCATCGATTTCCTGATCCCTTATCCGATCAGCGACGAGACCAATCGGATGGGCAACACCCTAGTCATGGTCGGACGCCTGAAGCCCGGGATCGCCATCGAAAGTGCCCAGCTCGACCTCGACCGCATCAACCAGCAGCTCAGCGAGGCCGACCCGTCGCGTTGGGGTCTGGGTGCCGCAGTCACGAATCTGCAAGACAAGATTGCGGGCCAGTTCCGAGCGGGCATGCTGCTTCTGTCGGGCGCGGCCGCCCTGGTCATGCTTATCGTTTGTCTCAATATCTCCAACCTGTTGCTAGCGCGGGCCGCAACACGTCGAAAAGAGATGGCTGTCCGAACTGCCTTGGGGGCCAGTCGCATGCGGCTCATCCGACAGCTTCTCACTGAGAGCATGGTGCTCTCGGGATTCGGCGCACTGCTGGGCGTTTTCATTGCCTACGCCGTCACCCGGGTTGCCTCCAGCTCCAATGCCCTGAGAATCCCACTGATGCAGGGGATCTCGATCGATGGCACGGCACTACTGTTCACTCTCCTGGCCGCGGTCGTTGCCGGGCTCCTGTTCGGCATCGCTCCCGCGTTGCAGATCTCCCTCGGACGGCAGCATGCAGCCCTGACCGACGCCAGCCGCGGATCGAGCGAGAGCAAGGCGGGAGGGCGCTTCCGTGAAGCGCTCGTTGTGGTGGAAGTGGCTCTGGCCTGTGTACTCCTGATCGGCGGTGGCCTGCTTCTGCGCAGCTTTCTCTCGGTGCTTGACGTTGACCTCGGATTTCAACCCGAAGGGGTCGCGGCGTGGAGGGTGGAGTCGAGTCGGGAGTTTGAAGATCTCGCAGACCGGCTCCTCTACTACGAGGGGCTGGCACGGGAGGTTGAGGCGCTTCCCGGCATCCTGTCCGTAGGCATGAGCGACACACTGCCGCTGGGCCGCAACCGAAGCTGGGGCGTTCGCGCCAAAGGGGTGGTCTACGAGCGAGGTGAGCAGCCTGGGGCATTTCCGCGGCTGGTCGACAGCGGCTACCTCGAAACCATGCGAATCCCTCTGTTGGCGGGCCGCTACCTCAGCGCCAACGATACCGTGGACACGGAACCATCGGTTGTGATCAACGACGTGATGGCGAGGGCCGTCTGGCCCGGCCAGGACGCGATCGGCCAGGTGCTATTGCTGGGTGACAACGAATGGCGAGTCGTCGGAGTGATCGCCAACGTACGGCATACCTCACTGGAGGAAGAGGGCCGAAACGAGATGTACTTTCCCATCACGCAGCACACGGACTGGGGTGCGGTTGAGCTAGTGACCCGCTCCGATGTGCCGCCCGAGACGCTGGTGAATAGCGTCAGAGCGACTCTGCGCGCCGCCGATCCCGCATTGCCGACGGATGGATATCAGACGCTCAACGAGGTCGTTGATAGGGCAGTGTCGCCGCGGCGTTTCATCCTGCTACTGCTCGATGCTTTCGCGCTCACCGCCTTGGTCCTTGCCATGCTGGGAATCTACGGAGTGCTCTCCTATTCGGTGAGCCGGCGTGCAGCGGAAATCGGCATCCGCATGGCGCTGGGCGCCTCAGCGGCCCAGGTGCAACGGCGGGTCCTGCTCAGGACCCTCGCCTTGACCTCGGTGGGCGTCGTAATCGGCCTCATCGCGGCCTACTCGATGACGCGGCTCGTAGAATCCCTGCTCTTCGGCGTTCAGGGAACGGACCCGCTCACCTACGCGGTCGTGATTATGGTGCTGGGCGTCATCGCTGGCCTTGCCGGCTACCTGCCAGCCCGGCGCGCTTCCCGCATCGATCCAATGGGGGTGCTCGGGGCGGAGTAGGGGAGAGTCCCTCCACTTTCGGCCCCTGCCTAGTGGGACTTTGGCGACAGATAGGGATCGAGGACCCTGGTGCTGACCCAGTAGATGTCGTGATTGGCGTAGAAGAACAGATACTCACCGTCGGGGGAGAGTGCCGCGGTCATGATGCTGCCGACGGCGTTGATCTCCTCGAGGGGCGTGGGGTGCGCCCATCCCTGGTCCTCGGTCGGTAGCGACACAAGGAGCCTGTCCTCCGAATCGAAGATCAGGAAGCTCTCGTCGGGAGCGACGAGCGGGTGGGCCGATGGAAGGTTGTTCACGGGTCCATCCAGCCT
>CALAKE010000517.1 GCA_937922775.1 uncultured bacterium
TGGACGGATACAACGATGCAGTCGCCATGGGCAAATGACCGCGATGAGAGGCAAGTCGGACCTCATCATCGCCGGCCTGCTCTGCCTTGCCTCCTTCTGGTTCGGGGGCCTCGTGTACCAGAACCACTGGGCAGAGCCGGAGAAACCGCCACCAATCAGCTCGGCTACGCCCAAGGTGATCACTGCCGCAACGCTGGCGGGAGAGCCTTGGGAGCTCAACCCGGAGACCCTGAAACGTCCCACTCTGCTGCTCGTGCTATCGGCCGACTGCCGGTATTGCGAGCAGAACGCCCCACAATGGCGTGGGCTCGTTGTCTCTCTAGGAGAGCCAGAGTCATCGCCGGCCGTACTCGCTCTTTCCCTGAGCGGTGCTGAAGACACAGCCGGATACCTCGAGGACAACAACCTCGAGCTGCCTGCCCTGCTGATCGATCAAGCGGAGCTCGCGGCCCTCGGGCTGCCTGGAGTCCCCGGGACAATCGCTCTTGATCCCGCATCAGGAAGGATGCGTTCCTGGATCGGAGTCCTCAGCGAATCTGAAGTAGCAACAATCCTGACCTGGGCGACGGCCAACTAGGGCCATCGCCACCTAACACCTGAGGCGGATGGAAGTGCCGGCACAAGAGGCGGTGGCCACGATCACCCGTGCCACCGCCTCTTTCTCGGTGGCGTTGATTACACCAGGTTTGCATCTGAAGCGGCTGCTCTCGCACGAACAGACGGAGGACCCACTGACGGCTACTCAAGCGCAAACCATCAAGGAATGGCGGGATGATCCGTGTCGGTAGCAGAAGCTGCATAGGCGTCGCCGTGCCGAATGTTCGTACGCCCGACCCCAGGGAGGCGCGGGGTGATCGCCGTAGCGGACACTTGAGCGAGCGGCGATTCGTTAACCCAGGGGGAAACACCTCTTTCCGCGAGTGAACTGTCCGTCAAGGTGATTACCCCGTGCCGACCGGCAACCGAGCGACCTGTCCGCCAAGGTGATTACCCCGCGCCGACCGGCAACCGAGCGACCTGTCCGCCAGATTGATTCCCCCGTCCTTCCCGGAATGGCAACGCTACCGAAGGCGATCGAGTCGATCCGCAAGGATCCCGGCTAGGCGGTCGCGTAGGTCGGAACTGAGCAACGATGCGTCGATCATCTCGGTGAACGTGCGATGCAGATTCACCAATTTGGCGATTTGTCGCTCTCCATAGTCGGGCGCAACGGAGATGCTCTCGCCGAACACGAGGAAGTCGGTACGGCGCAAACCGTTGCGTTTGCCATTGACCGTCAGCGCAAGCTCTTCACTTTCGGCGGGGATCGCCAGCCGGGATGACACCAGATCGTAGGCGGGGCTCAGTGCAATGGTGCCGTCTTGGTTGGTCAGTAGGGAGAAGTTCTTGCGGTGGGCGTCGCCGTTGCCGATGGCGAAGTTGAAGATCACTACCTCGAACAACCGCTGGAGCTCGAGCGGGTAGAAGGTGCAGTGCTTACGGACCGCTCGAGCGATCTGCTCGTGGCTGCCGGCGTATTTGTCTGGACCGCCGAGAATCTGCTGCATGTCCTCACAGGCGCGCTTCTCAATGCGCCGGCCTTTCTTGTAGCGATCAAATCGCTTCACAACATACGCGGGCGTTCCATCGGAGAGCTCGAGTAGCAGGCATGGCGGGACGCGTAGACCGAAGCGCTTTGCCATTGACATGCACAGGTACTCGTTTGCCGGCAACTCAGCAAACTCCTGTGTCTGTGGCTTGAGGATGAACTGCCCGTCTCGGGCGACAGGGACGAGTCGATCACCGTCAAGGCGCATGGACAGTTTGGGCTGAACGCCTGAGATGCTGAGCTTGCCCGCGAGCTTCTGTGCTTCCAGCGAGATCTCGCTGGATGCAAGGGCAATGGTCGGACGGATCGGTTTGCCGAACATCGTTCGGAGCAGCTTCGCGTCGTAGTCAATCGGTGCCATCGTTCACCTTCTCGCCCAAATCTGGGAGGGTCGCGGGAAGCGGCCGGATGCTCACTGCACCGATGCAGTCTTTACACGTGTACATCAGCAGGCCGAACGTGTCCGCCTCGTCGACCTTGATGGTCGGAGCGACGATCCGGAGATACCAGCCCTCGGGTACGAGTCCAGCGAAGAAGGGGAACAGTTCGCGCGACTCGAACGGCGCGGCCTGGAGCGGCAGCGTCAATGAGATCGGCGGCCCGTGTTCGAGGTAGGCGGGCTCGTAGACGAATCGATAGCCTCCCGCCTGCAACTCGGTAAGCGTGCCGGCTAGGCGGTTGCCGTAGTAGACGTGGGCCTGCCGGCTCATGCCTTGGGCCGCACGCAGACTTCGTGGCCGAGCAGATCGAGCACCTGTTTCACCTTGTCCAAGCGAACGGTCGGTTTGCCCTGTTCCAGTTCGCGGACAAAACGCAGGCCGACACCCGAACGCTCAGCGAGCTCGGGTTGGGTGAGGCCGGCGGCTTTTCGGAGTCTGGCGATCTCAGAGGCAAGTTCCATCGCAATAGTCCCGATCGGGTGCAATCAAGAACAACACCCCCTTATGATGGGCAGAACCAGCCCATTTGTCAAGCTAAATATACCCTTTAGGGTGCACCTATGGGCGCTCTTGAGACAGACACAGCCCGCCACCGGGGGGAAACGAGGCAACTTTATACCCTATCGGGTATGCATGGTCCAGTAACTTGCCGCCCCGTCGGGCTCCAGCGAGCTGTCGGCTACCATGTCGAACGTAGTCGCAACCGCGCATCGGGCGACTGTCACGCAGTGTGGGCTCATATGGCGCGGCATGCTGGAATGTGATATATATTCAGATACTGAATGATTGTCATTCATGTATTGAATATATTCAGAACACCGTGCCTGCGCCTCGACCTACGAGGAAGACATGACGAACGATGATCGCAACAGGTCGGGCAACGATGCTCGGCTACTCGAGCCGGCCCTCCCCAGGGCCGCCGGCCGCCGCGTGGAAGATGCTCTGGACGTATCCCCGGTTGTGGTGGTCATGGGCGCCAGGCAGGTGGGCAAGAGCACTCTCGCACAAACCCTGCCGGTCCTGGGCGAGTATCTCTACGTCACTCTCGATGACCTGGACGCTCTAGACCAAGCGACCGCCGACCCCGACGCGCTGGTCACACGGGCTCCCTACCTGATTCTCGACGAGGTGCAGCGACATCCGGACCTTGTGCTGGCGATCAAGCGGGCTGTCGACCGAGACCGTCCCCGCCGTCCCGGTCGCTTCGTGCTCACCGGCTCGGCGAACCTCCTGCTCATGAATCGGGTGTCGGAATCCCTGGCCGGCCGAGCCAGCTACGTGTCTCTCTGGCCCTTCACCCGCCGCGAGCAGATGGGAAGGGGGCAAACAGGACTCTGGGACCGGTTGTTCGATTTCTCTAGAGAAGGCTGGTACGACGAGCTCAGGAGGGGAAAGGCCCGGCGCGAGGATTGGCGAGCCTGGGCGCCGCGGGGTGGATACCCAACGCCGGCCGTCGAGCTCGATACCGAGGAGCAACGAGCCGAATGGTTCGAAGGATACGTGCGCACCTACTTGGAGCGAGACCTTCAGGACCTTTCTTCAATCGATCGCCTCACCGACTTCAGACGGCTCATGAGGGCCGCCTCCCTGCGTATCGGCAACTTGCTGAACCAGAGCGAGCTGGCGCGTGATATAGGGCTCCCTCAGCCCACGGTCCATAGGTATTTGAACCTACTCGACGCCTCCTATCAGCTACTGCGCATCGAGCCCTACTCGGTGAATCGCACCAAGCGACTCATCAAGTCGCCCAAGCTCTACTCGACCGACGTGGGCCTGGCCCTCCATATGGCAGGTAATCCCGAGCCAGGAGGCGTTCATCTGGAGAACCTCGTATTCACCGACCTGTTGGCCTGGCGGGACACCCATTCAACGAGGCCCGAGATCCTGTACTGGCGAACAGCCTCGGGCCAAGAAGTCGACTTCGTCATTGAACATCAGCGTCAGATCGTCGGCATCGAGGTCAAGGCGTCGAAGAGGGTTCGGCCACACGATGCCCGCCACCTGCGGGCGTTCCGAAAGGAATACTCCGATCTCGTGCGTGGCTGCTTGGTGATCTACGACGGTGCAGAGACCTTCTGGCTCGAGGAAGGAACCCTGGCCGTGCCCTGGTGGAGAATCCTCTGAGGCGAGGCACGCCCCCAAGGGAGCTACCTCCCTGGAGCTACCTCACTTTCGTGGACACTCGAGCGAGCGGCGAGTCGCTAACCCAGGGGGAAACACCTTTTTCCGCGAGTGAACTGTCCGCCAAGGTGATTACCCCGCGCCGACCGGCAACCATCGCGCCGTGAACGCAGAGTAACGTAGCCTCCACCTGATCGCAGCCAAACGCGTTGGCATCTGTCCCGGTTCCGGGACCGCCTTGATAGCGTGCCTCAAATAGCCGGGCAGTTTCAGGTCAATCCTGGCCTGGGGATCTGAGCTCCAGCCCGCAGTCACTACAGAAGCGGGGAGTGTAGGTCGGGCCCAGACGGGCCCGGCAGGCCGGACAGCGCCACCCGATCAGGAGAAAGAGTATCTTGGCGATCAGCAGCGCCGCGGCGAGCAGCCCCCAAAACAAGAACGGGAGGCCCAACAATTCACTCCCCGTAGCCCTCGCGACGAGGGCGAGAATCGCGGCGCATACGACTACCACGAGACCGCCGAACTGAAATGCACGTTGGCGATCCAGATTGGTCCGGAACCGCGTGGCATCCTCTGCGGAGTAACTCGTGACTGTCCTGTGCATGGTTTGCCTTCCAGTGAATCGCTCGTATCAGTCAGCGCCTCGGGGCAGTTGTTCGCTGATTCCCGCTACTCCTGAGTTGTTCGCACAGTAGTCGCAGACTTCAATGTAGACTATGACTACATCGTAGACAGTAAAGCAGGACCCGTCAAGCGACTTTTCCTGACGAGCCCAGCGTATTCTCGTCGGGAGGCCCAAGAGGGTGCTGACAAGGCCGGGTTGATCCGTGTCGGTGGCAGATGCTGCCTAGCCGTTGCCATGCCGAATGTTCATACGCACGATCCCAGGGAGGCGCGGGGTGATCGCCGTAGCGGACACTTGAGCGAGCGGCGAGTCGTCAACCCACGGGGAAACACCTCTTTCCGCGAGTGAACTGTCCGCCAAGGTGATTACCCCGCGCCGACCGGCAACCGAGCGAACTGTCCGCCACAGTGATTTCCCCGCCCTTCCCGGAATCGCCGCAACCTCCTTCGCTTGAGACACGCCCCATTCGCAGTTATCTTTCGTTCTGAGCCACCATGGCTCTCATCAGCCGCCCTCACAAAGCTCGAGCCCCTCGGCCCGAGCTGAACCGGAGGAGTCTTCCGCATGATGGCAAGGGCACGTGCAGCATGCCGCTCGGGATTCCGACCCACTCTCGTCCTCACGCTGGCGATCCTGTGTATCGCACTGTCGACCGGCACACCGCTCGCGCAGGCCAGCGGCCAGGAGGCCTCGGAGGACGCCCGCGTCACCGAGGCCAACTTCCGTCTCGCCGCTCGCTTCGCCCCCTACAAGGTCCAGAAGCTGATCCACTCCACCTCGGTCAACCCACGCTGGATCGAGGGTACCGAGAAGTTCTGGTACGACTACGAGACCGGCGACGGCAAGACCTTCTGGCTCGTCGACCCCGTGCGCGGCAACAAGCGCCCGGTCTTCGATCACACCCAAATGGCGGCCGAGCTGACCCGCCTGACCAAGGATCCCTACGACCGCAAGCACCTGCCCATCCAGAGCATCCGCTGGATCGACGAGAACACCATCCAGTTCGATGTGACCAGCTCGCAGGACGAGGAGGTTGAGGAGGAAGAAGAGGTCGAAGAGGAGGAGATGGAGCAGGAAGAAGAGGGAGAGGATCGCCCGAAGCCTCCCAAGAAGAAGGTCTTCCACTTCGAATACGACCTCACCACCGACACCGTCCGTGAGCTCGAAAACTGGGAAGCGCCCCCCAACCACCCCGACTGGGCCAGCATCTCGCCCGACAAGCAGTGGGTCGTGTACGCGCGCCATCACAACCTCTGGATGATGGACTACGCCAGCTACGAGCAGATCCTCGCGGCCCGTAGCGAA
>CALAKE010000518.1 GCA_937922775.1 uncultured bacterium
GTGCCGACCGGCAACAATGCATCGGAGCTGACTGCCTGCACGATTGCCCCATGCCTCCCCTGAATCCCCTGCTAGAGCAACCATTCGCACGGGTCTTGCGTCTCACGAAGGAGATCGCGCAGTCCGCGGAGATCGAAAACAACGTCAGGAGGTGGAACGGCCCCTTGCGGATGGAGCTCGGCAGAAGGGGGGTACCCGCCCGCGAGCGTCCAATAGACCCAGAGCATCTCGTGGCCCATCAACGTGCGAAGCAGGTCGAAAGGGGCGGGCAGGTAGAGCCTCTGAGTCGTGGGCGCCGGGCTCCAGGGTCGCAGCTCGATCGTTTCCTTGTTATCCAGCACCAACAGGATGAACTGGTCGCGCAGGGGCTCGCGCTGGCTTCGGCGAAAAGCGGATTCGGAATCCCTGGGATTCTGCCTGTCCCTGCTCATGACGGAATTGTCGATGAAGATCTCAGTAGCCCCCTGGACGCACTGAAGCACCAGCGTAGGAATCTGGGTGCGCCGAAGGTTGTCGGGTTCTCTCCGCTGCGTGCGCTGGTCCCACTCCGAGACATAACGTCCACCGACGAGTCCCATTGAGAGTGAAACAGGGGCCCCCGGCCGGCTGTCCTCGAGAAGCACTCGCCACTCCCCTGGGCGCGGCAGAATCTGCCGCTGCCCAGATGCGTCCGCAAGGTTACCGGCTGCCAGCACCCCGCCGGCCATGAGAAGGATGAGGGAGCGGCAGACGACCTTGCGCATAGAATCGTGGATTTCGATCATGTCCGCCTCTCGTTCCCGACGATTCTCCCATCCCGAGGAGCGACTGACCAACTTGCCCTCGTCGACGGTAATTGCCGTGGGGCTACCAAAGTGAGGGGTGATCGCCGTAGCGCTCGACCCCCGGGAGGTGCGGGGTGATCGCCGCAGCGGACGCTTGAGCGCGAAGGCAACAGAGCTACATGTTCTTCTGCGCGCCATGTGCGCGAACTGTCCGCCGAGGTGATTACCCCGTGCCGACCGACAATCCCACAGCGAGGCGTCGGGCCTGCCAATACTGTTATGTCGGTTGCTCTGTACATTAATATCATGGTACACAGGCAAGAATAGGAGAGATCGGGGAGCTGTGATGAGCCGCGTCCAGACCGGGGTCAGAATCGAAAGGAGCCTTCTGAAGGTGCTGAAGGCAGTGGCCGAGTATGAAGAGGTGTCGCTGGGCGCCCTTGTGGAGCGCATCGTACTGAGCTCGTTTACGGGCAAGAAGATTTTCGACGATGAGACACTGGGCAAGATCGCCGAGCTCGGTCGCGTCTATGGCCTCGAGGTTGAAACAGTCACCGCGCCGGAGGGATCCCCTGCCTCCGACGTGTCGGAATCTCCCCAAGTCGCCGCGGCGCCCGATCCCCAAGATGAGGCACGGGAAGCCGATTTGGCCGAGGCCTTCGACGGGCTTTCCCGTATGCTCGGGGATGAGCACTGAGGCCGGTTCCCGTCTTGTACCTCTGGTCAGCAGTGTCCGTAGGTTTCCCGGGAGTACTACAATGCAGGCTCGAGCGATCCTTGTGCCCCGTCTCGCGAACATTCGCCACGGTTGATTCATGCTGTTTCGTGCCATCATCTGGGTGATTGCCATCTGGCTGGCGATGTCCGCGCTCCGTTCGATTATGGAGGGGACGGCAAACCTGGGTTCGCGACGGAGAGCGTCGCGTCCCCTCGTTCCGGGCCAGCGCAAGAAGGCTCTCTCTACGCTGGGACTCAGCGAGGGGGCGAGCAAGGCTCAGATCCGCGAGGCTTACCGGGAGCTCGCCAAGAAATACCATCCCGACAGGGTCGCCCATCTGGGCCCCGAGCTCACCGAGCTGACTTCAGAGAAGTTCAAGGAGATCTCCGAAGCGCACGATGTGCTGACGGGCAGGGGTCGGCGGCGGTAGAGGGGATTCCAGAAGCGGATAGGCTCGCGGATGGAGCTGTGAGGCTTGGCGTCGGCGCTTCAGGTTTGAATCCGGACCTAGCTAGCGACCCCTTGCGGGCCACGCAAGACGCGAGCCGGCAGCATGAAGATGGATCGCAGGAGCTCGAAAACCGAGTCGACGGCGATGCCCAGCAGGCGGAAGGGAAGCAGCAACAGCCATACGAACGGGTAGGCTATCAGCGCAAGGAACGCCAGGGGCCAGCATATAACCAGGAGAATCAGCCACAAGAAGAATTTCGTCATCTCGAACCACCTCTCTCACACAGCGTCATGTTCTCAGGATCTACTCTATGATACGAGCCCCGAGGCGCCTTGGTTTCCTGCTCGTCGGAATCGTCCCGGCGATCGTTCTGCCCATCACGGTGACGAGCGCCACGAGCGCAGTGGGGGCGTGGGTGGCAGTCGGCGAGGAGATGTCTTCCTCTCCCCCTGGACCGTCGCAAGACCCAGCCAGACAGATCCACGCGCTCCTCGACGTCGAGGACTCGCGACCAAGCTCCGCGGAGGCTGTCGCGCCGCTGCTGCATGGCCTCGAGTCAGAGGACATCGAGGTTCGCGGGGTGGCGGTGCGAGCGCTCGGCCGGCTGGAGCGCATCGAGCTCGTCCTACCCATAGCCGAGATGTTGTCGGATGAGAGCCCGGCTGTTCGCGGTATGGCCGCCAACGCGTTGGCCCAGGCCGCCTACCGAGGAGGGGCACGCACGGCCGCCACTCCCTTGCTCGCCGCATTCGCTGAAGAAGAGGATCCGTCCGTACGCGGAGCTCTTGCTCAGGCTTTGGGTCGCTTACCTCATGCGACAGCCGAGGAGGTGAGAGAAGCGGAGGAGGCGATTCTGGGGCTGGCAGCAAGTGCTCCGGCCGTCACTCTTCTGGGCGTTACGCGCGGACTCGAATCCCTCGCGCGCCAGCGGCCCGCCGACACGCCGCTCTCCTTGGCGGCGGTCACCACGTTGCGCCAGCTCGCGTTGTACGGTGAGTCTGCGGAGGCGGCACCCAGGCAGGCTCGCACGCTCGGCGCCGCACGCGTACGCCGCCTCGCAGTTGCCGCGCTCACCGCCGCCGGTGACGCTGACCCCGCCGTGCTGAGGGCCGTGACTAGGGACGCCGACGAAGAGGTCCGGCGGCTGGGCGCCGCGGCGGTCGCGGCCCTTGCCGATGAAGAGGTTGCTCGGGAGCTGACCACCTACGGATTACGTGACATCTCTCCTCGTGTGCGCTACCAGGCCCTTACTGTCTTCGGCCAGACTCTTCGGAAGAGCTTCGGCTGTACACCCATCGCTTCGGCACTCGATGATCGCGATGCCCATGTCGCGCTGCTGGCCATCGACCTCCTCGGCAGTGGCTGCCCCGACAGACGCGACCTGGAGGAATTACTGATTCAGTATGTCGGCCTGATGAAGGTCGGGGAGTCCAGCTCCTCCTTCTACGAGGCATGGCACCGACCAGCGCACGCTTTGGAAGCGCTATCGCGCAGCAATGCCGAGGCAGCGACGGAGGCGCTTCCGTACTTCGTTTCCAATCGTGTTTGGCAGGTACGCATGTATGCCGCCAGGGCGGCCGCGAATCTGAGTGCAATCTCCTATCTCGAGGGGCTCGCCAACGACTCTCACCCTAACGTCCGTACGGCAGCAGTTCGCGCTCTTTCCGCACAGCGCGGCCACGCGCACGATTCGATCTTCATTGCCGCTCTCGACAGCAACGACTACCAGCTGCTGATGACTGCGGCCAATGCGCTGGAGGGGTCTCCTGACGCCGCGGCGCCCCCCGCGCTCGCCTCGGCGCTCGCGCGAATCACGGCCCAACAACGCCAGACCTCACGCGATGCGCGCAGGGCGCTGATCACCAGGGTAGGGGAGTTGGGTAATGCGAGTCTTGCTGAAACGCTGACGACCTACCTCCACGACTTCGACCCCGTGATCGCCGCGGCTGCCGCGCGCATCCTCTCGGCGTGGACCGGCGAGGCGCACCAGGCGGCGCCAGAGCTCCTGCCGAGGGAGCCATTTCCGGCATTCGCGGATCTGGTGTCTCTCGTCGGCGCTCGCGCGCTCATCGAGATGGATACCGGTGGGGTGATCGAGCTACGTCTGTTTCCGTTCGAAGCGCCGACCAATGCCGCCCGCTTCGCCCGCCTCGCGCGGGCCGGCTACTACGATGGGCTGACGTTTCACCGGATCGTGCCCAACTTCGTCATCCAGGGAGGCAGCCCCGGGGCCAACGAGTTCTGGGGGGACGGTCCGTTCACGCGTGATGAGATTTCCGCCCGCTCGAATCTCCGTGGCACGGTGGGCATTTCGACGCGCGGTCGCGACACGGGTGATGCTCAGATATTCGTCAACCTCGTGGACAACGTCCGCCTCGATCACAACTTCACCCTGTTTGCAGAGGTCGTTGACGGAATGGACGTCGTGGACGCCGCGCTCGAGGGCGCGACCATCAAGAGCGTAGTGATCGAGGAAGGTGCAGGGTAGGGGAAGGCTACTCCCGGCGATTACCTGCGCACGGAAGCTCTCCCATGCCGGTGATCCACTTGCCGGTGATCGTGTCGCCGTCGACCGTGCCGTCGAAGTCCATCACCATGCCGCCATCGCCCATCGTGCGCTGGAAGGTGAGATTGTCGCCATCGACGACGATGTTGGTCATCACCATCTCCATGCCCTGGCTGGCCCACACGCCGGCGAGCTCGCCATCCTCCATGGATATCGTCATTACGGCGAGCATCTGCTGCCCCTGGAACTCAGTCTCCATGTCCCAGGTGCCGAGGAACGCCTCTTCCGCCTCGTTCTGGGGCTGGTCGTCAGGCAAACCCTCGACCGCCAGTGCAGGAAACATCGCTGCGACCACGAGACAAACCGCCAAAGCTGTCTTGCTCTTGACCATAATTCTCGCTCCTTGTTGTTTGGGCCACCTGCCCGAGACCAGCTTCCCTCGTCCGAGTTGCCCGGGTATCGTCTTGGCGCCTATCAGCATGATTCAGTTGCGTGACAATCGGCAAGGGAGAGGACGAGACTGTTGCTCGCCTTGCCGGCCGCGCATAAGCTCATGGGCGCCGGGCATTCCAAAACGGAGAGCCTTCAGGGGGTGAGATGAGCGTCCAAGAAGTGACAGCCGAGCAACGCATCCGCACCATCTGCCTGCTGTTGATTACCACCGTCATAGTCGGCGCCGCGCTGCGCTGGCTGAGCCCTGTGATGATCCCCTTCATTCTCTCGGTCTTCCTGGCACTGGCCCTCTCTCCTTTGGTGGATTTTCAGGTCGATCAGCTCAAGATGCCGCGGGGATTGGCGGTCCTGGGAGCGTTTGTCATAGCCCTCGTCATTCTCGGGCTCCTCGGATATTTGATCACCAGCTCGGCTGTGAAAGTTGCGGCCAACGCCGGCGAGTATCAGGCGCAGTTCAGCATGATGGTGCAACGTATCTCAGCTGCGCTGCCGCTGGAGAGCATGGGCGTTGATCTCGACGGCGTGATGAACATCCCGATCGGCGCCGTCGGCAGCATGCTGGTAACCACGACCAACGCGTTGGTCGGCATTGTTTCGAACGGCACACTCGTCGCCATCTTCGTCGTGTTCATGCTCATCGGCGGGGGGACGGCTGCCTCTCGGCCAGCGGGCACGTGGGCTGAGGTCGAGGCGCAAGTGAAGCGCTACATCGTTTTCAAGGGGGTGCTGTCGGCGGCCACGGGAATTGCCGTCGGGGGAACCCTCTCTTTGCTCGGCGTCGATTTGGCTCTGGTTTTCGGCCTTTTTGCGTTCCTTTTGAACTTTATTCCCAGCATCGGGTCGATCATCGCCACTTTGCTGCCAGTTCCGGTCGTGCTGATGAGCCCGAACCTGTCGGTGACGTCCGCCATTCTCGCCATTGCGATACCCGGCGCCATCCAGTTCTCGGTCGGAAACGTGATCGAGCCCAAAATCATGGGCGATGAGCTCGACCTTCATCCCGTTACGATCCTGTTGACGTTGATCGTCTGGGGCATGCTTTGGGGCATCGTCGGAATGCTGCTGGCTACCCCCATCACAGCCATCATGAAGATCCTGTTCGCCAAGAACGAGATCACGGCACCGATCGCCGACATCATGGCGGGCCGCCTCGACCGCCTACGGGATGCCTGACCTCGGGGGCTCATTAGTGGCACGCATGTATTTCCCTCTCGCGCGCAACGTCTCTATTGCCACGCTCTTCCTCCTTGCGGTGACTTCCGCTGGGTGCGGCAATTCCCGCGAAGTCGGCTCACCGGACGAGACCACAGAAGAGGCTACGGTGGGTAACCCGGCCGCAACCGAGACCATCCGTATCGCGGTGTTCAACGTCGAGGACCTGAGTACGGAGAAGCTCACCCAGATCGATGCGGGCGGCATCGGCACACACCCGCAAGCCCGCGCCGCGGCACAGATCATCCAAAGGGTGAGGCCGGATGTTCTTGTGCTCAACGAGATCAGCCATGATTACGAGGCTGCTGAACAGGGGCTCGACCTCAACGCGCGACGATTCGCCGCAGCCTACTTGGCCACAGGCGAGAATCCCATCGACTACCCGTATGTGTTTGCGGCACCGAACAACACGGGCATCCGCTCCGGGCTCGACCTCGACAATGACGGGATCGCCGCCGGTGTTGCCGAGCAGGGCGATCGTGTCCACGGCGAAGATAGCTTCGGCTTCGGCCTCTATCCGGGGCAGTACTCGATGGCCGTACTGTCGCGGTTTCCGATCGATGCGGACGGGACGAGGACTTTCCAGGAGTTCCTGTGGAAGGACCTTCCCGGCAACCATATCCCCCCGGGCTATTTCAGCCCCGAGGTGCTGCAGATCTTCCGGCTCTCCAGCAAGTCACACTGGGACGTGCCGATTCGAATCGGCGAGCATGCTGTGCGCCTGTTCGTCAGCCACCCGACGCCACCTGTTTTCGACGGCCACGAGGACAAGAACGGCCGTCGCAACTTCGACGAGATCAGGTTCTGGGTCGAGTACCTGGACAATGGTGAATCGATCTACGACGACGCCGGCGGCCGCGGTGGCTTCGGCTCCGACGCGCCGTTCGTCATCCTCGGTGACTTGAACGCCTACCCGGGCTCGCCGGAAGGCGTGTATGACGGCAAGTCCGCTATCGCGCAGCTTCTCGACCACCCTCGCGTCCGGGACACGGGAGAGCTCGCCACGAGCAGGGGCGCGCTGGAGCGAGGAGCGGATGATGCCGGCGGGGAGCCAGGGCCGCCGCGCCTTCTGGAACGTGCGACCGCGAGCTGGGCCGGCGGCGTCCGTGTCGACTACGTGCTGCCTAGCACGAGCTTGGCCGTGCTGGACGGCGGTGTCTTCTGGCCGTCCGGGGAAGAAGACGCCCTCGGACGCGAGCTCGCCGAACGGGCCTCCGACCATCACCTCGTCTGGATCGACGTTTCGCTCGGGCGCCGCTAGTGTGTCCACTCGATCTCGGGCTCGTCTCTCGTCCTCCGGCACGCTGTGCCCGGCATCTGATACGGCCGCGATCTGCCGGCTCAGGCCGCGGGCACTCCAGCGCCCTTCGCCGCCGCCTTCAGCGTCCTGTCGAGCGTTGCCAGGGGGAGCCCGAGCCGCAGCGCCAACTCCAGATAGGTGGCATCGTAGGCCGAGAGCTTGAATCGTCGGGCCAGGCTCAGGACACCATCGACGATTTCTGTCACTGGAGTGTCGTCTATCTCGATCGGCAGGCCCCGCTCGAGCGATAAGATGCGCGTCGTCTCCGCTTCCTTGATCCGGCCACCGTGGCGCTCGTCTTTGTCGCGCCGATCTTACTCCTGGGTGCCACCACGGGGATTCTGGGCATCATCATCGGCATCAGGCTTCTGAGCCTGGAGAATGACCTGCAGTACCTCATACGACCGCTCGGGGTGGTATCGATCATCGGTGGCACCTGTTTCGCCGTGGTGATCCTCGCGCCCCTCGGCTACCTGATGCTGATCGCCCAGAACGTCGTTCTGGCGCTGATGTTCTTCCGCGCCAACGAGTCGGAGCCGGAGGTGGAGTTCGTCTAGGTGTACGTGCGGCGGTCCAACTTCCATGTCTGAGCTGCCGAGGCGGTCTGGTGAGCGCACGCTGGCGATGGTCGCGTGGCCCGGCGCTGCCGCTTCCTCGTCCACCGAGGCTGCACGGAAAGCCGTGAACGGCCTGCCAGATGCCGGCGAACCAGGTAAGATCAGAGAGATCGCGCTCACAGAAGCGCCTACTTCTGTGAGAAGCGGCGGGAAAAGCCAGTCGACCGGCCTTTCCCCGAACATCTTGTGCCGATCAGCTTTCCACGGCTGGAGGGGTAGCGAAGCCAGGCCGTACCGCGCTCGACTCGAAATCGAGTTCTCGGGGTATAAACCCGGGACGTGGGTTCGAATCCCACCCCCTCCGCCTTTTCTTTGTCTCGAGCACCCGTCGCGGGCGCTTTCATGTGCCAGGATTCCGCCTGTCGAATGGCCTTGGCCGCCGCCCTGGAAGACCGCGGGATCAGCGGGCCTCTTCCAGATCCATTAGCCAGATGTCGCTCTCCCGCTGGTGGATGGAGAAATAGAAGTTCTCGTCGTCGGTGGCGAACATCTCCCG
>CALAKE010000519.1 GCA_937922775.1 uncultured bacterium
GATCAGAAGGCACTCTGGGGACCATTCTCGATGCCAAAGTGCGAATCGTTCCCCGGCCCCAGGCAACGGCTATCGGCCTCATCAACTTCGACAGCCTGGTGGACGCCATGGAGGCGACCCGCGTCATCGTTCCCACCGGTCCCAGCGCCGTTGAGCTCCTCGGTCGCATTATCATCGAGCAGGCGCGCGGCCATCCGACCTTGTCGCGCCTGTGTGGCTTCATGGAGGGTGACCCCGAGGGCATCCTGATTGTGGAGTACAGCGGCGAGGATGAGCGCGAGGTTGTCGAGCGGGTCGACCAGATTCGGCAGTCGCTGGAGAGTCGCGGACTCGGATACGGCTTCCACCCCGCTGTCACCGCCGAGGCCCAAGATGCGGTGTGGAAGGTACGCAAAGCCGGGCTGGCGCTGATGCTTGCCGTGAAGGGTGACGCCAAGCCGATAGCGTTTGTGGAGGATTCCGCCGTCCCCGTCGATAGCTTGCCCGAATACGTGCAGCGGTTGCAGGAGGTCGTGGAGAATCACGACACCTACGCCGGCTTCTACGGGCACGCCTCCGTTGGTTGCCTACACTTCCGGCCGATCATCAACTGCAAGAAGGCCGAGGACATCAAGAAGCTGCGTGGCATCGCCGACGACATCCGCGACCTGGTGGTGGAGTTCGACGGCTCGATGTCGGGTGAGCACGGTGATGGGCGTACCCGCACCGAGTATTTGCCGGGCTTCTTCGGGCCACAGATCTATGATGCCTTCCGCCAGATCAAGACGGTTCTCGACCCTGAGGGACGGCTGAACCCCGGTAACATCTGTAATCCTTTCACCGCCGCCGATGCCGCCGAGCGCTCTATTGAGCGTTCGGCGACCGCGGGCGACCCGATTCCCCACTCCGAGTTTCTGATCGACACGGATCTGAGATATGGAAGCGAGTACCGCGTCGACGACGTGGGCCGGTTCCTGGACTGGTCTCGCGAGGGGAGTCTCAGCCAGCACATCGAGATGTGCAACGGTAACGGGAGTTGCAGAAAGCTCGATTCCGGCACCATGTGTCCTTCGTACATGGCGACCATGGACGAGGAGCACAGTACGCGTGGCCGCGCGAATGCGCTGCGCTCGGTCCTTTCAGGAGCATTGTCACCCGACGGCTTTGCAGACCGACGCCTCTACGAGGTGCTTGATCTCTGTCTGGAGTGCAAGGCCTGCAAAGCTGAGTGCCCGAGCAACGTGGACATGGCCAAGATCAAGTACGAGTTCTTGGCACAGTACTACGAGGCTCACGGCACCCCTCGCAGGGCGAAGCTGTTCGGACATGTTGCCCGTGCCAGCCGCTGGGGTAGCCGCTTTGCCCCGCTAGCCAACTGGATTGGCGGCACGTGGCCTGGGAGGTGGATGAACGAGAAGCTGCTCGGAGTTGCCCGGCAACGGCCGCTGCCACCCTTCCAGCGGCAGACCTTTGAAGCGTGGTTCTATGCGCGCAATGGCCCTGGCCGGAGCGCGGGCGCTGACGAGGGGAGTTCGCGCGGCGAGGTGGTTCTCTTCCACGATACCTTCATGAACCACAACTACCCTGAGATCGGTCGAGCCGCCGTGAAGGTCCTCGAGGCCGCCGGTTTCTCCGTGTTGTTGGTCAACAAGGTCTGCTGTGGTCGCCCCATGCTGTCGAACGGACTCGCAGAGGACGCTCGCGAGCACGCGCGCATCAATGTCGAGCGTCTCGTTTCCTATGCAAGGCGCGGTATTCCGATTCTCGGCTGTGAGCCTTCATGCCTGATGATGTTGCGGGAGGACTATCTCGACCTGTTACCCGGCAACCGGGCGGCGACGGATGTTGCGGCGCAGTCTTTCCTGATCGAGGAGTTCCTCACGCAGGCGGTCGCCAGCGATCCTCAGGGTTTTCTTGGTGAGAGGTTCCGTGATGTGTCCCAGAAGTTGCTCGTTCACGGGCACTGTCATCAGAAGGCCTCCACGGGGATGAACCCGACTCTCGAGTTGCTCGGATGGGTGCCCGGCTATGAGATCTCGGCTCTCGACGCGGGGTGCTGCGGGATGGCCGGATCCTTCGGCTACAAGACGGAAACCTACGATCTGTCGATGGCGATCGGGGAGCGGGTGCTGTTTCAGGCGCTGCGGAAGCAACCGGACGCGGGTGTTGTTCTTTCTGGTGTTTCATGCCGCCAGCAGGTATTGCATGGCACCGAGCGAGAGGGCCGGCACCCGATCGAGTGGCTGGCTGACGCTCTCGAAGACTGATAGCAAAGTTTTGCGGTGGCTCGTGGAGCGAGCCTATGCACAAGTCACGAGCAATTCGCGCCCGACGCTCTTTGCCACGTCTCATCAAGATTTTCTCGGGAGGTTTTTTCGCCCGCCGAGAACAAACAGGAGTCCCGCGGCATAGCAAGGACAGACAAGGTACTCGGAAGCGATGGATATGACGGCTGAGCAGCAGGCCATAGAGCATTGCCTGAATGGGCAGAAAGACGCCTTTCGACCGTTGGTCGAGGCGTATTTTCCCCGCGCCGTACGCCTCGCCCGCGCCATGGTCGGGAATACGGAAGATGCCCGGGATTTG
Organism: uncultured bacterium; assembly: GCA_937922775.1. GTDB lineage: Bacteria > Acidobacteriota > UBA890 > UBA890 > UBA890 > CALAKE01. The sequence continues at coordinate 2,566 of CALAKE010000519.1, forward strand.
GCTCAGGAGGCTTTCATAGCGGCGTACAAGGCACTGCCCAAGATGACGCCAGGGCGGCCGTTCTATCCGTGGTTACGCGGCATCTTGCTGAATCGCTGTCGCATGTTTTTGAGGACGCGACGCCGGGCGACCATGCGTCGGGTTGCTGCCGCCGAGCGACCCGGCCACTGGGCTATTGGCGTAGCGGACTCATACACGCCGGAGAAGCGGCGCACTGCGGACCTGGTGCGGCGGGCATTGACGGAGATGAGCCCTGAGGACCGCGAGATCTTGGTTCTCAAGCACATGGAGGGCTACTCCTACGATGAGCTTGCCGCCGCCCTGGGGATCGGCAGGGGCACGGTCGCCTCCCGGCTCTATCGGGCCCGGCATCGAATGCAGGAGGCACTGCAAGAGCTGGACCCAACGTTGATGAATCGTAATGAAGAGACTGGTCCCGGGGGGGATACGGAGGAACGGGTATGAGCGGCGGGAATGATGGAGAGCGGCGCCGAGGTGGCTCGCCAGGGCCGGTGCTTCAGTGCGAGGAAGCCCGGATCAAGTTGATGGAGTTTCTCGATGGTGAGCTCGCACCAGCCGAGCTGCCGCGGCTCGAGGATCATCTGGCGGTGTGCGTGAGCTGCCGCCGTGAGGAAATGGCGTACCGCCGGCTGGAGGAGGTGACAGGGCAGATGGCCGACGAGGAATATCCTGATGTTGATATCGAAGTGGCGTGGGAAACCATCTACCGGAGGATGGAGCGAGGCTTCGGCTGGCTGATTCTGTCGATCGGGCTCATCGTTCTGCTGGGATACGGCGCCTGGCAGTTTCTCCGAGAGTTCCTCCTCAATCCCGAGGTGCCCTTCCTGCTCAAGTTCGGAGTGGGTGCAGCGGTTGCCGGTGGCATCGTATTGTTAATCTCCATCGGCCGTGAAGTCGGCACCAAGTATCGCAGCGAACGATATCGAGAGGTTCAAAGATGATCGTGACGACCTCAGAGCACGTAGCGCACCGGCCCACTATCGCAACCCACGGACTCGTCCGCGGGAACACACTGCGTGCCCGGCATGTCGGGCGCGACATCATGGCGGGGCTTCGCAGCCTGGTTGGCGGTGAGATCACCGACTACACGAAGATGATGGCAGAGGCCCGTGAGCAGGCGCTCGATCGGATGGTCGAAGAGGCGCGGGCGCTGGGGGCCAACGGTGTGGTCAGCATCCGATTCGGCACGTCCTACATCATGTCTAACGTCGCTGAGATTCTGGTGTACGGCACCGCTGTTACCTTGGCTGACGAAGAATAGCCCGGACCTTGCTAGTCAGTTGGTGCCGGAATCATCGGGCGCTGAGTCGTCCTGCGTGGCGGCAGCAGCGAGGAGCTCCCTTGCACGCTTCAGGTCAGCTTCCAGCACGTGGACGCGGACCTCGCTGAGTCTGCCCAGATTCACCGGCTCAGCATGATACTTCAGCGATTCCAGTGCGCAGGGAATACCCTCAGCCTCGAGCATACCCTGCATGAAGAACGCTTCCTCCTCGGAGGCCACGGTGCGAAGGTTGA
>CALAKE010000520.1 GCA_937922775.1 uncultured bacterium
TGGAGGCAATAGGGGCCAGCTCGACAGGAATGCCCCTAGATACGTCTTGTCGGGGGCCGCGGCGTCACCTTGAGCTGCACCGGGCTCTCGAAGCGGAAGGCCACCGCGTAGCCGAAGCGGCTCTTCGCAATCCGGGTCACCCGGCCGAACACCTTGCTGGGCGTCACATCCTCGCTGCCGAGGAAGTGGACCCGACAGCGTGTATCTGGTTGTACCGGGCCGTTCAGACGAGCCAACATGCCCGAGCAACTCATGTTCTCGGTGGCGCCTCTGGTTTCGCCAGCCCCCGGCACCTCGACCATGATCTGGATCTCGATCGGAATGACAACCTCGACCCTCCGATCTGTCCGCATCTCAACCGTTTGGTCGGGAGATGCAGGCGGGTCCATATCGGCCTTCTTTGCCGGATCGCGGTTCAGGGTGCGATCCGCAACCCGATCGGGGCCACGATCAGGATCGCGATCAAGTGTTCGATCCAATTGGTCTTTGCCCAATTCCCGAGTCCTCGCAGCGGCAATGGGTGGCAAACAGCTGGCGCCATCCTCTCCCAACGTTTCACCATTCCAACCTGTAGTACCTCCTTCCATGATCGCACGCTGTGGGCGGCGAGCTAAGTCCCCCTTGGAAACGACCCCGCGCGGGAAGATACTCATTCGGGTGCGACGAAGAGAGGCCGGCTATCTCGGATCCTGGATCTGGTTGCTCCCCGCAACCTACCTGATCCACCTTGGGGAGGAGGTCTGGGGCGGGGAGGGATACGCCGCCTGGATTTCTCGCCTCAGTAATAGCTCGTTTCCCCGCAGTACCCTTCTACTGCTCAATCTCCTTCTACTGGCGGGGATGGTGCTCGTCCTCCTCGAGGCGCTCAGGCGCAATGCTCTTCGGTGGGCCGTGGTAGCCATGGGCGCTGCTGTCCTGGGGAATTCATTTCTTCATCTGGTGGCCAACCTGGTTACCAGAACCTATTCGCCCGGGCTGGTGACCGGCACTCTGCTTTGGTTGCCCCTCGGGATCTACACGGTCGGCCGCGGCTTCTTCCGGTGCGAGAGACGAGAGCTATCGCTCGGCCTGGCCATTGGACTTCTCGCGACGGTCCTGATTTCCCTTGTCGCCCTCACCCCATCGCTGCTCCCCGCCTTTCTCAGGTGACAGACTGGCCCGGAGGGTCGGGGGGAAGAACTCCTACACCGCCTCTTACTCCGCCGCCTCGGGCAAACGCATGTAGAAGGTCCTCAAGACGATCCAGATCAAGGAGGCGAAGAGAAAGATGATGAGTCCCATCAACGTCGAGAGGAATGACTCGTAGAGTCCCAGGTACACCAACCTCGGATCGACGACCCCCATTTCGGCGACGGCTCGAAGGGCCTTGGTAATACCCGAGAACTGTCCGAAAAGTCCGAGGACTGCCGAATAGCATCCCCAGAAGAGGATCGTATTGATTCCGGCCTGCAGCGCGGGTGCCTTGGCGGCTCCTGTTTGCACAACCTGCAGGAACCGGTAGATTCCGAGCCCGATGACTACGAACAGCAGGAGAACCAGCGGAAATGCTGTGGGTCCAGCCTGTTGGAACATGCGGAACATTGTGACCTCCCTTCCCGCAGGCCTATCACTCTCATTCCACGGCCTGCTGTGGTTTTGAAGTCCGGGGCCGCAGAAGTACGGCGGCCTCGGCCTGTTCGATTGCCGCGACACGCGCGGCCAGCACCATCCAAATCAGTGCCAGGAGCATGGCTGCGATCATGCCGAAGCACAGCGTCGCCGAGCCTCTCAGCATCCAACCGAACAAATACACGCCGGAGTGCTCGATGTCGTCCATCATCTTTACGATGGCCAGAAACAGCCCGACCCAAGCGCCACCGAATCCCAGCACCAACTCGGCTACGGCCAAGACGAGGAGCGGGCTCAACCCAGAACGCAAGCGCCGTATGTCGTGGTCCTTCTTGATGAATATGGAGTAGATGCGCATCGCGCCGATGAGCAGGCCAGCGACCACGAAAAGGAGAATGGGCCAGGCGAAAAAGCTCATACCGGAGAGCATTCTGCCCGCAAGCAGGGATCGTCCCCCGACGACCATGGCGAACACGACAAGGGCCGCGAGGAGTCCTCTCTCCCAGCGCGAGCGCGCCTGCTCGGAAAGGCCGTCGAGCGCGCGCTTCACTGGCGTGCTGTGCACGGCCACTAGGTCCCGGAGGGCCTCCTCGGAAGGACCGAATTGCTCGAGGGTGCGCCGTCTTGCCTCATCCTCGGGAAGTCCCTCTGTGATGAAGGCCAGGTAGAGATCCTCCATGTCCGCGGCGATCTCGAGCAGCACCCGCGAGCGCGCCGGCTGAGGTATGGCGAGGCGATCGCCCAATTCAACGAGTGCCTCGTTGAAGCGGTTCATTTACGGCCCCCTTCAATCACTGCCAGCAGTCGCTCGCTGAACGCTTTCCAGGAGGTCCGGAGCTCATCGAGGTAGCGGCGGCCGCGTTCCGTCAACTCGTAACTCTTGCGTCTTCCCCTGGGACCTTCGTCCGACCAGGCCCCGCGAATGAGCTTTCTCTTCTCGAGCTTGTGGAGGATGGGGTAGAGGGTGCCGTGTTTGAAGCCGAACATGCCGGCACCGCGTTCCTCGATGTCGATGGCGAGCTCATAGCCGTGCTTTGGGCCACGCTCGAGCGCCGAGAGAATCAGCAGCTCGTTGCAGCTACGAGTGAGGGTTTGGGTCTCTACGGCTGCCTTTGCCATGGGGACGGCGGCGCTCCCTCCTCAGGTGGTCACTTCAGCAGGCCCGGGCGCTGGCCTTCCCGGATAGACGACCCATTCGAACGGCCATTCCTCCTCCATCCACTCACGCACGGCCGCCTCGAGCAGGGGGTCCAATCCCTCTTCTAGGGCGCTCCTCCGCACCCACATGAAGACGGCGGCGTCCGGTCCTCCGATGCCCGGGTTGATGTAGACGCAGCCGAGCACCTTGCTTTCGTCCAAGCTGGTGACCGTGTACGTGAAGCTCCGGCGGCGATCGAACCTGCGCTCCTTGCGGGCGAGATCCTTGCGGTTCTCCTCGAGAGTGAACTCCTCCGCGGGCCACGTGTCGCTCAGAAGCCTGGCATGGATGATGTCGATACTCTCCATCACCGCTTCGTAATCCTCCGTCGCGTCCGCTGCCCGAATCGGTCTGACTCGAAAGTGCTCCGTCTCCAGCAAGGTCGGCATCTCGAAGTCTCTTGGTACGAAGTCGGATGCACAGGCGGAAAGCGCCGCCAGCACGCAGAGACACATCACGAACCGACTCGAGGTCCAGGCTAGTTTTCGCATTCCGTTACTCCTCGCTTGGAACAGGAGGGTTTACTCATCTCCCGCAACTCTGGCGGTTGGTGCCCGGCTCGCGGCTCCAGAACCTGGAAGCTTGAGGCCATATATCGAGTGTCTTAATGTAGATGCTCGATATATTGAGAGTCTATATAATGAATCGTCCTGGGTCAAGAGAGAGCGCTTTGTACTACCATGCTCGGTGCCTAGCGACCCCGGCCCTATGCTGGGCGTTTGCTCGATCCCCGGCCCTGCAAGGAGCGCTGTAATGACAAGAGGCGAGCAAGGCGTTCTGGTGATCTACACCGGTGGGACCATCGGCAGCCTTCCCGAGGATCCGCTCGATCCACTCAGCCCATTAGTTCCTAAGAACCTCGACGAGGTGATGAGCCGCCTGCCGAACTACGACGCGGGGAACAAGCGAATCACGCTTGCCGGCGGCTGGGTGCGTCTGCGGACCCATTCATGGGATACCCCCGTTGATTCGTCGAACATGACGTTCGCTGACTGGCAGCGACTGGCCACTCTCATCGAGGCCAATTACGACTCGTACGAAGGCTTCGTTGTTCTCCACGGCACCGATACTCTGGCCTACACGGCCTCCGCGCTGGCGTTCATGCTCGACAATCTCTGCAAGCCGGTCGTGCTGACCGGATCCCAGCGCCCGATTGCCGAGACCCGTTCCGACGCTGTGCAGAACTTCGTTACCGCGATCGAGATCGCAGCAGCGAAGACATTGGGTGGAGTCGTGGTTCCCGAGGTTTGTGTGTTCTTTCGTGACCACCTTCTGCGGGGCTGCCGTACCACCAAGCTGAGCGCCAGCGCCTATGGAGCGTTCGCGTCACCCAACTATCCCTACTTCGGGCAAGCCGGCGAACACATCCGAATCCTCGAAACGCTGCTTCGTCCCGGCTCAGATCGTCCGTTGCGCGTGCGCGGCGATCTCGATCCCAACATCGCCTCGCTGGACATATTCCCAGGAATGAGCACCGCGCTGCTGAGGAACATACTGAAGACCCGTGACCTCAAGGGCCTGGTTCTGCAAGCCTTCGGCATCGGCAACGCGCCCACCACTCCCGATTTCCTCGATGCGATCGCTAGTGCAGTGGAGGATGGAAAGGTCATTCTGGACATTACCCAGTGCCGTTCCGGGGAGGTCGAGCTCGGGCTCTACGAGGTGAGCGCGGGGTTGTTAGCGCGCGGCGTGATCAGCGGCTTGGACCTGACCTCCGAGGCAGCCCTCACCAAGCTGGCCTTTGTGCTCGGCCAGGATCCGGATACCTCGCGGGCCGCTGACATGTTGCAGATCAATCTCAAGGGTGAGCAGAGCAAGAGCATCTTCAACATTCACTTTTCCGGGGCGAACATCACAGGAGAGTCGACAAGGTCGGTGACCTTGGATCAAACAGCGGCGATTGTGGAGGGCGACCGATACGATCCGGCCAAGCTACAAAGAGCGTTGCTACGAATCATGGGAATCGTCACGTCCGACGGCAAGAAGGGCGCCCTCGATTTGCGGGCCTTCCTCGACTTCCCGGAAGCCACGGCAGAGACGGCTGTGGACACCCCCCACTTCCTCGGTGAGAGCCGGAAGGACTACGATCCCGAGTCAGGACCTGAAAACGTGTTTTTCGAAATCGACGAGGCGGCACGGCAATTCATATCCGGGAGCTCCACCCACAACCTGACAGTGGTGAGCTTGGCGGGCCCACTATGGATGGCGAAGGCGAATATCGCTCTCGTCACCAGCGCCACCTGATGTTGAGCTAGGAGCCGATTCATGCCGGAATACGAGACATTCAGGTTGGCTGCCATTCAGGCGGCCCCGGTCTACTTTGACCGCGAGGCGTCAACGGAGAAGGCCTGCAGGCTGATCGAGCAGGCGGGCGCCGAAGGGGCGACGATCGCCGCGTTCGGTGAAACCTGGCTGCCCGGCTACCCGTTCTACCTGTGGACCTCGAAGTTCGACGAGAACCTATGGCACGCATCAGCGGAATATTTGGAGAACGCCGTCGAGATCCCGAGCCCAACGACTGACCGGCTCTGCGCATCGGCGAAGGTTGCCGGCATCGACATCGTCATCGGTGTGGTGGAGAGGGACCCCGAAACAAAGGGTACGGCCTACTGCACGCTTCTGTTCATCGGTAGGGGAGGGGAGATCCTCGGCCGACACCGAAAGCTCAAGCCCACCCACCGTGAGCGCACCCTTTGGGGTGAGGGGGACGGCTCGAGCCTCAACGTCTACGAGCGTCCTTACGGAAGGATCAGTGGCCTCGCCTGCTGGGAGCACAACATGATGCTTCCCGGGTATGTGCTGGCCTCCCAGGGCACGCAGATTCACGTTGCCGCATGGCCCGGTGCCGAGGGGGAGGCCCCGCCGCCACCCAAATCTGTGTGGAGTCGCCAGCTCCTCCTGTCACGGGCCTTCGCTTCGCAAGCCGGCGCCTACGTGATTCTGGCGGCAGGTCTCATCGTACCCGACGATTTGCCCGAGCCCTACCGTGATTGGGCTTACCCGAACTCCGGAGATAGCTGCATCATCGATCCACGTGGCGAGGTGATCGCAGGCCCGGTGGAGGGAGAAACAATCCTCATTGTCGAGGGATCGATCGAGCACGTGCGCGCGGCCAAGGCAGCTTGTGATGTGGCGGGCCACTACTCGCGGCCGGACATCTTCCAGCTCCGAGTCAATCGCAGCCCCCATCGACGCGTCGTGCAGATGGATGACCCATCCGATGCAGACTCTGTATCTGAGATCGAGTCGACTGATGCGACCGAGTCTTGAGGAAATGACGGCTCATCTGATTCTGGGTGCGATCCGCGGAACCGCAGCGCTACTGCTGCCCCTGGTGGCTGCACTCGCTCTCCTGGGCGGGATGCCACACTTGCTGGATGCCGCAATCCCCGAGCCAGAGTCGCAAGAATCGGCGCGGCCGCTGCCGGGCACGGCGCCGCTCTCGTTCCAGGACCGAAAGGGATCGATCCACCGAATGGTTCCCTCGGAGGTCAATCCTGACGCACGCTACGTCATCTATCTCCACGGTCGCATTATCGAAGACGAGGGCGTGCGGCCGACGCATCCGCAATTCGGCGTCTACGAGTACGAGGCGATCCTCGAAGAGCTTGCCGGCAGTGGCCTGGAGGTCATCAGTGAGGTGCGCCCGCCCAGCGCTGATGCCGCGGATCATGCCCGGCGGGCAGCGCTGCAAGTTCGAGAGCTAGTCGCCGCGGGTGTGCCCGAGGACCACATCACGGTCATGGGCTTTTCCAAGGGCGGGGCGATCGCGATTCTCTCGTCGTGGGATCTGCAGGAGCCCGCGGTGAGGTTCGTCTGGCTCGCTGCTTGCGGTGACTGGGCCTTCCGGATGTCGGCCCTGGTACCGGCGGGGCGCGTTCTTTCGATCCACGAAGCCAGCGACGAGCTCGGTGTTTCATGCGAGCCGTTGTTCCGTCGTTCCGACCTGATCGAGGCGGAGGAGGTGCGCATCGATACCGGGGAGCGGCATGGGGCCTTCTACCGGCCGATTCCCGAGTGGATCGTGCCGGCTGTCGATTGGGCTCAGGGAGGAGCAGGCCCGCGTGGCTCAGGGTCAGAAACCTCCGTCTCAGAGAAGAAGCCGGGCTGGGTCACGCTGCTGGGGTACGAGGAGAATGAGCTCTTCAGCATCCACACGGGCCCTTTCGGCTTTCCGTTCGTGCGGGCTGTCATCAATGGAGCCCCATTCGACCTACCTTTCGACACGGGCAACATGGTGGGTATCGCTCTGCGACCCGAGGAGATCCAGCCTTTGGGCCTGGAGCTGGCCGAGAGCTGGAAGCGGCTGAGCTCCGACGGGCGAGTGGTGGGCACCTACAGCAGCTACTCCGGGGCTACGGTCGAGGTGTGGGGCGAGGTCTGGCGCGACCAGCAGATCTTCGAGTTTGATGACTCCGACCTGACTGGGCTCTTGGGGCCACAGTTCCTGCTCGGCAAGCGCTACACGCTCGACTATGAATCCGGCCTCATGGCGATCTCCGACAGCCGGCTCGCTTCGGAGATTGCCGGCATGGAGACCATTCCTCTGGTGGAGTCGGTCCGCAACCCCGGGTTGATCTTGTTCTACGGCTCGGTGCATGGCCGCCGTGTGCTCATCCAAGCAGATACGGGCAAGAGTCGCGGCACCATCGATCCGCAGCTGGCCCGCGAGCTGGGCCTGCAAGAAAACGAACGTGGGTTCCAGATCGACAATCTCCGCATCGGCTCGCATACCTTCGAGATTCCCTCGGCGAAGGTGGTGGAGCTCAGAGCCATCGACGACTCGCTCGAAAACCCGATTCTCCTGGGAATCGGCTCGGACATTCTCAGCCAGCTTCCCGTGACGGTGGACTACATTGCCGGCAGGCTGCTACTGCCTATCTCTACCGGACGAGGGCGGGGCGACCGTTCCGCCCCGCGGAGGCCCTGAAATGAGGTGGAGGCCGCACTTTCCGGGATCTGAGATCCTTCTGATCCCCTGGGACACGTACCGCAAGTTTTCGGCCGATAGCGGGTTCAATCACTGCGCCGCGATCTCCTACTACTCGCTGGTCTCGACGGTGCCTTTCCTCAGCCTCATCGCATCGATCCTAGGCTTCTGGCTGGGTTCGTTCGAGGAAGTCGGCCACAGCAG
>CALAKE010000521.1 GCA_937922775.1 uncultured bacterium
GCCATACCTTCTTGGACCAGATTCACCGGCTGGGGCTCGAGGTCGGGGTTCTGTCCGGCGAAGACGAGGCGCGCACGGGCGTACTTGCCGTCGCCAACAGTTTTTGTCTCGAGGACGCCTGGGTGATGGACCTGGGGGGCGGCACGGCACAGCTTTCCACGATGCGCCAACGACAGTTCATCACAGGCCAAGATTTTCCGCTTGGGGCCGTACGGCTCACCGAGAAATACCTGGCCTCAGATCCGCCCAAGAAGAAGGAGATCAAGCGATTGATCACCGAGGTGTGCGAGCAACTGCGTGGAGTGCTCGAGTCGATACGCAGCGAGCCGGCGCCGCTTGTGGCCATGGGCGGCACGGTGCGGAACCTCGCCCGAGCCGTGCAGAAGAGCCGAAACTACCCGATGAGCCAAGTTCACGGCTATTTCTTGAGCCGGGAGGACCTGGAGAATCTCGTTGATCGCCTCCTCGCAATGGATCGGGCCGAGCGCACGAAGGTGGCCGGGGTCAAGCCTGACCGTGCCGACGTGATCGTGGCGGGTGCCCTCGTATATCGCACCCTGCTGCGCGAAGCTCGGCTTCCCGGGCTCCGTATCTCCGGCCAAGGTCTCAGAGAGGGCACCTTCTACCAACATTTTCTGCCTGCACCGCATCTGATCCCTGATGCTCGCGCCTTCGGCATTCAGAACCTCTTCGCCCGATATTCACAGCCCGCCGAGCATACCGAGAAGGTGCGCTTCTTCTCCTCCCGCTTGTTCGAGGAGCTCGAGCCCCTGCATGGGTATGGCGCTGAGGAGGCTCGCATTCTCGATGATGCCGCGTGGTTGCACGACATCGGCATGACGGTCGGGTACCACGGCCATCACCGGCACGGGGCCTATTTGATCGACACGGGCCTGCTGCCCGGAATGACGCACCGCGAGCTTGCCCTCTTGACCTTGCTAGTGCGCTACCATCGCAAAGGGCGTCCGCGGCCAGGGCACTATCAGCAGGCTCTGGAGAAGGGGGACCGGACCCTTCTGCGACGGCTGGCGGCATGCCTTAGGCTCGCCGAACAACTCGAGCGCGGCCGCGCCAATAGGGTTCGCGACTTGGCAGTCGAAATCGGGCCTGGGACGGTCCACCTGAGCCTGCTTGCCGACGATCCGCCACGGATCGAGCTGGTCGGGACGGAAAAGCAAGCCGACGTATTCGAAAGTGCCTTCGGAAGAAGGCTGACCATCGGCATCTCCAGCTGAGTGCGTGGTAGTCGATATCACAACCAGACCCGTCGCACGTTCACCACGATCTGCCGGGGAAGAAGAGGGAATGATCGAGAGCATCATCGCAGGGGCGCCGGCCCAATTCGTGCCCACGGACGAGGACCACATCCAGCGCCTGTACGCTGCCGCCGACGCCATTCTCGAAGGCTTTGCCGACAGGAATGAGCTGGGGCACCTGGAATCACAGCTCATCGAGGCCGGGGGCGAAGTGCCGCTGTTCGTTCACTTGGCAATCAAGCTGGCTTGCTCGAAGCAAATCGTTCGCGACATCGAGAATAACGTTCATGTCTCCGTGATCTTCGCCGTCTATCTCGAGAATGAGCGCATCCTGCGACCAGAGGAACATGAGCACGGCGAAGATTTCCTGATGCGCAAGATCGATCAGCTCGATTGGCTATTTGGTGACACCCCGAACCTCACTTGGGACATGTACGTCGTCGACGACGGTTGCCCGGAGAACAGCGGACTGATTGCACAGGAGATCCTCGATCGTCGCTACGGTGGAGACTCCGTTCACGTGCTCTTTCTCGAGGATGCAATCAGAAACGACTCGCCGGCCACCCGCCGGATGACATCCACTCGCGATAGTCAGAAAGGTGGCTCCGTCGCCTACGGCATGTGGACCGCGGCGCAACAGGAGCAGGCTAACCACATCGTCCTTTACACCGATGCGGACCTGTCGACACACTTGGGTCAGGTCGGACTTTTGATCGAGAGCATGGTCAGCGAGGGTCAGGTCGCGGCGATCGGCTCACGGCGCGAGCCCACCTCGGTGGTCGTCAAGACGGGACTGCGCAACACCCGTGGCAAGTTTTTCATCTACCTCTGGAAGAGGCTTCTGCCCTTGCTCGGGGAGATCGTGGATACCCAGTGTGGCTTCAAGGCATTCCGCGGCGATCGCTTCCCAGAGCTGGTCGAGGACCTGATGGAGAAACGTTTCGCCTTCGACATCGAGCTCCTGATCCGACTGGAAAAGGACTCACCGGGGCGGATCTCCAAGGTGCCAATCGCCTGGATCGACAGCGAGGCGGCGTCGACGACCACGGCGGCAAGACCTTACCTGCCGATGCTGAAGAGTATCGTGAAGATGTACCGGCGATATCTCTCCGACGATATCGCCGCGGAGGGGTACGCACAGTTCATCGACGGACTCGACGACCTCAAATGGAGCCAGTTGCTGGAGAAGATCCCGGCGCAGATCGCCGACGCTGAACCGGCCTCGTTCGGTGACTTCGACGGGGTCTCGCCGCGGGACCTCGAGGCGTTGCTCGACTGAGCGCTCCTCTGCTTGAGCCCGAGCCGGGGTCGGGCGCGAGGCATACAGGGTCTCTCAGGAGGCGACTCGCTGCGCTCGCCCTGTCCGGGCAAAGCCTCCTGACCCGCCCCTGTATGCCTCGCGCCCTTCAGAGCGCCGTCACACGAGGCAACTCGCTGCGCTCGCCCTATCCGGGCAAACGCCCCCTGAGCAGGCTCTGGGTGCCTAGTATTCCCAGGGGTGTAGCATCCGGATCCATGCGTCGAGACCCCTGACGCGAGTATCGATTTTCAACACCCTTCCGTCCGGGTCCACGTAGCTATGGCCGTCGACTCTCGGATCTTTCAACTCGATGGCGTCGAGCCGCCGGCTGCCCACATCGATCGTCAGGAAGTCGCCGATCCTGTACTCCTCAAGGTCGAGGTTCCGCCTTCTCCCGGGCGAAGATTGGCTTCGGTCGAAGGCGCTGCGGTATGAGGACTCGCGACGTGCCAGTTGCGTAGGGCGCAATTCGAGGTACTCGACCTTCTCGCGGCCAGGCTCATACAGGGTGCGGTAGATGATGGTCAAGAGTCCGGGATTGACGCTAGGGGACAGGTAAACGCCTCGCGGCACCGAGGGGTCAGCATGGTCAGAGTCGGCCACTCGTATGTTGAACTCGCGGATACCCATGGCCAGGTCGTTCTTCACTACGTACTTGTCTCCTTCGTAGGTGAGCCGCACCTCTTCATGGTCGTATCTGACCTCAGAGCCCTCGCGACTACGATCGAGATGCACCTGCAAGGGGAATCCGTGCTGGTTCACCACCAGCCTGGTGTGGATGCGGTCGCCGGCGCGCTCGTCCGGGTCGAGGATGTTGCTGTTGCGCGCGAAGCGGAGGGAATCGCTTTCCAGGATGAAGGTGGCGCGGAAATCCGATGGCTCGCCGACGAGAGACTCGAGTCGCATCGTCCAGAGCACGGTTTCACCTGGCTGCAATGCTCTGTCAGGGCCCAATGTATAACGACGTTCCTCTCCAATCTGGAAGCCGAACGCTTCTACAAGGTCGCTCGAGCGCGCCTGGCTGCTGATTTCCGCGTGCGGCGGGTTTGCCTCGGGCAGCGGGCGTTTGGGGGCCAACGCACCGATCAGTAGGGGGGGCAGCGCGAGACAAGCTGCCAGTCGCATCGACCCCGGCCTGCTCGGCATGGCAATGCTCATGTGCGCTTTCAGGGGAGTGGCATTCTCGGGGGAGGGAACCGAAGACCATACTAGCAGCCCGCTCGATGGTCTAGGCTTGATGGCTACGATCCCAATGCAGTTCGGTGAAACCGAAGATGGTGACGAAGACTCGGAGCCGTCAGCCCCGCATGGACGGCGCCGGCAGCGTCGCCGGAGGCAAGGTGGATGAACGCTCTCATCGTTTTGATGGTGACATTGCTTATCAGCTTGCCCGGAGAGGATGCGAGTATGCAGGCCGAACCCACGCAGGAGCAGATCTTGAGCGCGGCGCGGGAAATCATGATCTCCGCCCACTATTGCACCCTCGTCACCCTCGCTGCGGACGGCCATCCGCAGGCGCGAGTCATGGATGCGTTCGAGCCGGAGTCCGACCTCAGCGTATGGTTCGGCACCAACAGAATCACGCGCAAGGTCGGCGAGTTGAGCCAAGACCCTCGTGCGACCCTCTCGTACTTCGATCGCGATGATCCTGGCTACGTGACCTTACTCGGTGAGGCGCGGATCGTGACTGATCCGGAGGAGAGAGCTGCTCGTTGGAAGGAAGAGTGGCAGGCGTTCTACGCGGACGGACCCTCGAGTGAGGATTACATGCTAATCGAGTTTCGGCCCTTTCGGGTCGAGGTGATGAGCATCAAACACGCAATCGCCTCCGATCCACAGGGTTGGAAACCGGCGACTGTGGAACTCTCATCTCGCTAGACCGTAGTAGTTTCAGACGTTGCTCGTCTTTCTGGTCCGACGCGACGTCTCAGTACTGAGGGCTTTGCGGCCCATTTCGGTTACCATTGGGTCGCGCTGAACGGGTCGGAATCCGGCACTGGGATCGAGGCTGGAAAGGGGCAGGGCTCGAAATCGGCAGCAAACGAGGATGATGAGCTCCGTGGCCGAGATGTTTCACCCGTGGTCGGGTGCGTTGTTCCGAGCAAACCGCGAAAGTAGAGTATCAGCACACTCGTCTCTGGCTCCCGAAAGAAGAGCTATCTGATGATCGGACAGACACTCAATCACTACGAGATTCGCGAGAAGCTGGGTACCGGCGGCATGGGGGAGGTTTATGCCGCAGAGGACACCAAGCTGAATCGAAAGGTGGCGCTGAAGCTCCTGCCTGCCGATCTCGCAGAGGATCCCGAGCGCCGCGAGCGCTTCGAGCGCGAAGCCAAAGCGGTCGCCTCGCTCAACCACCCCAACATCGTCACGATCTATTCGGTCGAAGAGGCGGACGGGCTCCATTTCATCACCATGGAGATGGTGGAGGGTAAGACTCTCACCGAGGTGATTCCCGAGGGTGGGATGCCGTTGGAGGAGTTTTTCCGAGTTTCCATTCCGCTCTCCGATGCCATCAACACGGCTCACCAGAAGGGGATCACGCACCGCGACCTGAAACCCGACAATGTGATGGTCACCGGCGAAGGGCGGGTCAAGGTACTCGACTTCGGTCTGGCCAAGCTGGCCGATTCCACGGATGCCACCGGCGCGACGGTGATGGCGACGGTCACCGCCGAG
>CALAKE010000522.1 GCA_937922775.1 uncultured bacterium
GCCCAGTTGACGACACCCTCCGGCCGACCCTCGCCTACCGCCAGATTGTCCTGAATGAAACGGTCGAACCGGGCCACCATTGCCTGGGTGCGCTCTATTGGTGTTCCGGTAGGAAGAGTGAGATCGGCAGTAAAAGTAGGGCGCGAGTTCGGGGGGAAGAAGATGTTCGGCACCAGGCTGAAAAGGCTCATTCCCGCGAAAAACATCACTGCGACACCGATGAGAGCGAGCCACGGGCGCCTCAGGCCCAGCAAGAGAGCGCCCCGGTAGCGCCGGTAGAAGATCGTGTCGTAGCCGTCGGTCTCGCCCGACGCCTCTTCCGATGTCTTCACCTTGAGGAATTTCACGCAGAGCAGCGGGATCAGCGTGAGGGCGATGACCCAGGAACAGAGCAAGGTGATGCTAACCACCCAAAAGAGATCGGCGACGTACTCGCCGGTCATGGATTCAGCCAGGTAGATGGGCAGAAAGGCCGCGCAGGTGGTCAACGACGAGGTGAGCAGCGGGATGCGTAGCTCACGTGCAGAGCTCAACGCTGCCTCGACCGGCGGCTTCCCCTCCCCCATTTGCACCAGTATCGACTCGGACATGACGATGGCGTTGTCGACCAGCATACCGAGGGCGATGATCAGCGAGGCGATAGAGAGCTGATTCAGACCGATCCCCCCGGCGCTCATTACCACAAAAGCCGTGAGAATGGTCATGGGGATGAGGCTGGCGACGACCAGGCCCGTGCGCAGCCCGAGTGAGAGGAGCATGACAAGGGTTACAACAGCGATCGCCTGCAGCAAGTTACCGATGAAGTCGTCGATCAGGCGGCTGACGTCGTCGGCCTGAAACTGAACGAAATCGAATTCGACACCGATCGGATAGAGGCTCCTAACGCTTTCGACGGAAGCCTGCACTTCATCGCCCAGAACCAAGATGTTGCCGCCCTCGCGCAGCGAGATTGCCAGGCCCAAGCTGCGGCTGCCGGAGGTCCGCATGATGCCGCGCGGTGGATCTATGTAGCCACGAGTGATCTCGGCAACATCCTCGAGGAAGATCACGCCACTGCCGCCCGGCAGATTGATCACGGTGCGCCCAAGGTCGTCGAGGCTCTCGAAATTACCAGAGGGCTCGAGGACGATCTGCTCGTCCTCGGTGCGAACATCACCTCCCGGCAACGTAATGTTTCGCTCGCTCAGAATTTGCTGAAGTTGTCTCGGAGAAAGCCCGATCTCGGAAAGGCGGGCGTTGTTGTATTCGACAAAGATGCGCTCCTCCTGGGCGCCGTGAACCTCCACCTTGGCCACCTCGTCGATCAGGAGGAGCTCATCGCGCACCTCGTCGGCCACTTCTTTCAAGTAGGCGTAGTCGAAGTCGTCGCCCGTAATCGTCACGATGGTGCCGAAAACGTCCCCGAACTCGTCATCAACGTCCGGGCCGATCACTCCCTCCGGAAGCTGATCGCGAGCGCGATTGGTCTTGCGGCGGAGCTGATCCCAGATCGGTTGCATCTCGGTGTAGCTCTCGAGGATATTCACGAAAATGATCGACAGGCCTGTCTTGGATTGGCTTGCCAGAAAGTCGATTTCCGGCATTTCCTGGATGACCTTCTCGAGTTTGTCGGTCACCAACTGCTCGACTCGCTCTGGGCTGGCTCCGGGAAACACGGTAGTCACGAGAGCGGTCCGGACGGTGAAGCCGGGGTCCTCCGAGCGCGGCATGTTCGCGTACGACTGCAGTCCTGCAATGGCGATCACGAGAAAGACAACGACGGTGACTCGCGTCCTGGTGATGGCGAATTCAGTGAGATTCATCATTACTGCTCGCTAGCCATTGCTCCTGGTGTCGATCTTCACTCTTTGTCCGTCGACGATGCGCCGCGCACCCGCGGTAATGACAAGGTCCCCCTCGGCGAGCCCCGAGCGGATCTCCATCCCTTCGTCGGTGATCTCACCCACCTCCACCTCGCGCCGGCGAGCCGTTCCGAAACTGCTATCACTCCGCTCCAGCACGTAAACGAAGCGCCCGTGACGGTCCTCCAATACCCCTGCGCTCGGCACGAGGATGGGGGCAGTGCCCGCGCCGGTCGCGAAGCGAAACGTCACCTCCGCCGCCATGCCGGAACGCACGCCCGCCGCTTCCTCATTCAGCCGTACGGTCACCGGGAAGGTGGTCGCCGCGCCGGTCGCCGACACCCCGACCTCGGTCACCGTCGCGGCGAAGGAATTGTTCCGCAGGGCGTCGAAACTCACAGCTACTGAATCGCCACGGTGAACCTCGGCAATCAGCGCCTCCGGCATGGCGAGCGTGACTTCAGGGCGCGCTCCCGCTGTCATGACGATCACGACTTGGCCGGCATTCACGTTCTCGTTCTCGTTGATGAGAACTTCTGCGACAGCACCGCTGTAGGGCGCGTTCAGCGTCGTGAAGTCTCGCCGTCGCTGCGCCAACTCCAGCGTCTTCCGTGCCGATCGCACGGCCTCCCGAGCGGATTCATCCGCAGCACGCGCGGTATCGTAGTCGGTCTGCGTAGCGTTCTCGCTCTCGAACAGCTGGCGGATGCGCTCAAAGGTCGCACTGGCATTGCGGGAATTCGCCAGTGCCTGATTGAGGTTCGCCTCGGCCTGCTGCACCTGCAGCTCATAGTCGTAGGCATCAAGCTGGGCGATGAGCTGAGCGGCCTGGAGGGTATCGCCGACCTCCACGTGAACGCTCTCCACGGTACCGGCAACCTTGAAGCTTCCGTTCCATTCGGTGCTCGCCGTTGCTACTCCTGAGAAGCTGCGCTCCCGGAAACCGCCGGACACGAAGACCTCCTCGTACACGACCGGACGGATCACCGGCTCGGGAACCGGCTCCTCGGCGCGACAAGCCGGAGACGCACCCAGAACGAGAACGACCATCGCCGTGACTGCGGCACTTGATGCGAACGCCCTGGAGCCGCCCTTGTGATTGGCCATTTACCTTTCCATCCCTTCTTGTCGCGCGGCTCGGAAGTACGTTTCCATCCGGTCGAACCAAGCTTGCCTCGCTGCGGGATCCTGTGGGGCCAGGAAATCAAAGCGCGAGACGGCGCGTCCCACATTGGTCATGTTGATCAGAAAGTCGTATTCCGCCGTTGCGGCGGCAAACTCGGCCACCACAGCTGCGTTCTGAGCATCGAGCAGGTCGAGAATGCTGGTGATGCCCTGCGAGTAGGTGTCCTGCACCAGCTCGAAGTTGCGACCCGAGGCATCTGCCGCCTGTCGAGCCAGCGAGATCTGCGCATAGGATCCGACCATCTGGTGTAGGGCGTTGCGGATTCTCTGCTCGACTCGCTGAGCGGCTGATCTACGTTGGATACGCAGGAGCGCCAGCTCCTGGCGCGCTCGCTCCTGCCGGGCGAGCCGTCCGTTGCCCTCGTAGAGGGGAAGCGAGGCGCCCACGGCGACGCTCCATGTGGTATCCAGGGCAGCGAACGGATCGATGCCGGGGAAGAAGCCACCTCCGGTGCCGGCGCCACCGCGCGCGAAGATTCTCGACAGATCGCCCTGGAGCGCCAGATCGGGAAGCCAGAAGGAGCGACTCGTTCCCGTGAGGATTCTGCGCTGCGCCTCGATCTGCGCGTCGATCGCCAGCAGCTCTGGAGAATCTCGCAGGCCCTCCTGGACCATGAAGCGGCGGAAAATGCGGAAGGAATCGCGATCACCCACGTACGCACCGAGCTGATCCATCGAGGCCTCGAAATCGGCACCACCGATCCCCTCTGAGGTGGTACGGAATGTCTCCTCCAATGGCTCACCGCGCAGGCGATTGAGCTCGATCTCGGCCTGGTTCCTGGCGACGATGGCATCGATGACGCCGCTGCGATCAGCCGCAATTTGGCTCTCCCAGCGGTACACCTCGGCACGACTCGCGACCCCGATCGACTCGCGCGCCCGCGCCCTCGCGAGATTGCTCTGACTGAGCTCCACTCGCTGTTTCTGAATGCGTTCGGCGGTCTGGGCTCTGAGCACGTTCAGGTAGGCGACCGCCGTGGCGTCAATAATGTCCAATCTGAGTGCCTCGCGGTCGAGAACGGTCGCGTCCTGGAGACGCTGCTGAATCTCGAGATTGGCCCACGCCCGATCGGAATAGAGGACCTGTGAGAATGCCAAGGAGGCGCTCGCTGAACGCTGTGGTTGCTGCCCGAAGCTGATGGCCGCGCGGTCGGCATCAATGATCAAGCCGAGCGCGGATAGATCCGCCTGTGGGAGCAGAAACGAACGCGCCTCCCGCACCTGCTGCTCGCCGGCGGCCACAGCCCGGGCCGAGGCGAGAAAATCGAGATTGGCATCGATCGACTCGTTCACCGCCTTCTGCAGGCTCAGGACGGGTCTGGCCAAGTCCTCCTCATTGAGCAACTCGGCCCGCG
>CALAKE010000523.1 GCA_937922775.1 uncultured bacterium
GGTCTCCTCGAGGCGCTCGCCGAGCGCGGTGACTTGCTGCTCCAGCCCACTGATGTGATCCCAGGCGAAGTAGCCAACGACAGC
This sequence comes from uncultured bacterium, assembly GCA_937922775.1. Classification (GTDB taxonomy): domain Bacteria; phylum Acidobacteriota; class UBA890; order UBA890; family UBA890; genus CALAKE01. Next base: position 85 of record CALAKE010000523.1, read on the forward strand.
GACGATCAAGATCCCAGCAATGGCGAGGACGGCATTTCTCATGGATTCTCTCGAGCGGTCGGAGCGGGGCCCCCGCTGATCATCTTACTACCCAGAGCAGGCCGCACCTGAGTGGGCTCATGTTCTGTGCCGCCGGGAATCGCCTATAGCGCGTGCAGAACGTCCAGGAAGCGGTCGATCTCGTCTTCGGTGTTGAAGACGTTGGGCGAGATGCGCATCGAGTTCAGGCCTTGAGTGGCGAAAGGTCGGAAGACATAGCCATGTTCTTGGAAGAGTCGCCGAGACACGTCACTACTCTTGTGGCCCTCGCGCTCAATGGCGTACAGGCCTGACCCGAAATCCCAGGTAACGGGCGATCGCCAAATCACTCCTGATCGGCGGTCAACCTCGGTCTTGAAATGCTGCCAGAGCTGTCGATACCGCTCCTCTTTGGCCCGCGCTCCCAGCTCGTTCTGAAAGTCGATGGCATGGCCCAGCGCCATCAACTCGGGCATGTTGCGGGTACCGTAATCCTCGAAGACCCGCACGGTGCCCTTCCAGCGCGTATGTCCCCAGGTCACCCACATGGCACGCACATCGGGGAGCACGCCTTCGCTGACATAGAGCAGGCCGCTTTCTTTCGGGCCCTGCACCCACTTGTGGGGACTGGTTGAATAGAAGTCCACCCCGAAGTCGGACACCACGAAGTCGATCATCCCCGCGGCTTGGGCACCATCCACAGCCACGTACCGGACACCATGGCTACGAGCCATCTCCGCCATTTTCCGAACCGGGTAGCGGAACCCCACGATGTTGTCGATGTGGGGAAAAACCAGCACCTTGGTGTCCGGCGTGATCTCGCGCTCGTAGGCGGCCACCAGATCGTCTTCGGTGAGCTCCGCCGCGCGGCCTACTGGGAACTCGAATCGCTTGACGGAAAAGCCGCGTGACTCTGCCTGGTAGTTCCAGCAGACACTGGCGCCCGCATGGTTGAGCGAGCTGAAGAGAACCTCGTCACCCGGCCCCAGCGGTAGCCCCAACGCCAGCATATTGAAGCCTTCGGTCGTGTTGTGCGTCAGGGCCATCTCCTCGACCGCACAGCCCATCGCGGCAGCAGCCTTGCGCCGCACCACCTCGCGCCCATCCGGCCAGCCCTCATCCCAGATGTACAGCCAAGGGTTCGTCTCGCAGAGCTCCTGGTACTTGTGCTGGGCCTCCCGCACGATCTTCGGAATGGTCCCGATCGAGGCATGGTTGAAATAGGTGATGTCGGGCGAAAGCGCGTACTCGTCGCGCAGCTCGACGAAACCCTGCCCTGCCCTTCCGGGCGTGGGCAGCTCGGCCAGCCTCGCGGCGAATGCCTCCTGAGTTTCCAGGATGCCCGCCGTGGCGGCCACCACGCCGGCCTTCAGAAAATGGCGCCTGTCGATATCGAGAGGGCTCATGCTCACGGCCTACAGGTGACGATCCTGACGACCAACGCGAGAGGGGGCCTCGAGACTGCCGATCCCTCTCTCTACTGACGTACGCGCGGGGTTAGGACGGTCTCATAGCGCTCGCCGTCACGCAGGTAGACGACCTTCACCGGCTCATCTACCTTCACGGATTCGAGTGCGTAGGTGTAATCGTAGATGTTGGTGATCTGCTGGTCCGCGAATTCGATAATCACATCGCCCTGCTGCAAGCCTGCTTCCGCAGCCGGCCCGCCTTCCATGACGCCCCCCAGGCGGAGCCCTTCGACCTCTCCACCAAAATCCGGGATCGTGCCCGTCCAGGCGCGCGCGGCATCCCCGCCACCCATCTGCTGACCCGCGCTGCGTGCAACTTGCACGAAAGCCGGGACTTCACTGAGGTTAGCCAGGCGATACCCGATGAGCGCGCCGAAGCGAGCCACTGACTCGAGGCCCTCGTAGTTGATGTCCTCGGGCAAATCGGCGGGGCGATGATAGTCCTCGTGGGTGCCCGTGAACATGCTGATGTTGGGAATGCCAGCGTTATTGAAGCTGCTCGAATCCGTAGGAAGATAGGGATCTTCCTGGATCTGTAGATCGAACCCCACTGGCACGTTGGACTGCTCGATGAGCCGAGGCCAGATGTCACTGGAACCGACCGCCTGAACCGTCAGCTTGTTGTCAACGACCCGGCCGACCATATCGAAGTTGATGTAGCCGATGACCTGATCCAGCGGCACGGGCGGCTCCTCGACGAAGGCTGTTGAACCGAGGACTCCCATCTCTTCTCCGGACCAGAAGGCCAGCACGACCGCGCGATCGCGGTTCATTCCTGCCAACGTGACCCCGGCGCTCAGCAGCGCGGCTACGCCGGAGGCGTTGTCGTCGGCGCCGTAGTGAATCTCGCCGATCTCGTCGCCACGGGCCATCGAGTTGCCGGATCTCCCGCGTCCCAAGTGATCGTAGTGCGCCCCCAGCAAGACGTAGGGTTTGGCCGGCTCCACGCCGGACGTGTCATTGCTGGCAGGCAAGAAACCGACAACGTTGTAGCCTGTATCGGTTTCGCGCTCGATCGCGATGTCCAGTGTCACCTCGAGACCCGGAATATCGAAACCGGCGGCGTGAGGGTTTCCGGCGTCGAGGTCTTCTTGGATCTGCTCCAGGGAACCGTTGGGAACCGCGGTGAACACCTTGTCCGCCACGTCACCGCTGATACTGGCGGCGAGAATGCCGGACCCTCCCGAAGCGGCAGAGTCGAAACGTACGTTCGCGATCTTGCCGGCGTTGAGCGACCGCGGACCTGTCACTACGAGCAAGGCCTTGGCCCCGAGCTCCCTGGCGCGCATCGCTTTGCGCCTCAAACCGGAGTAGCTCGACAGCGTGGCCCGCATCTCCCGCTCGACATCCTCTGGCGAGTGACGCAGCACGAGGACGACCTTGTCCTCGACATCGAGGTTGGCGTAGCTGTCGTAGGGGTAATCCTGGCCTGGGGGAACGGTGATGCCGTAGCCGGCGAATACCACGGAACCCGACACCTCGCCATTGTCCGAGAACGGCAGGCCCTGCAGAACCTCAGCACCCTGAAGCACGGGATCGCCGTCGAACACCTCTCCTCGCAGGGTCAGTGACGATCCAGTGTCGATCACGCCCGAGGTGAACTCGAAGGGCATTCTGAAGCTGGCCTGGCCTGGAACAGGGGCTGCACCCATACTCCGAAGTTGGCTGATGATGTAGTCGGCCGCCAGGCTCGCGCCCTCGGACCCCGTGAGGCGGCCCTCGAATTCATCGGAGGCCAGGGTTTCGACATGCTGTCGAACGTCTGTGGCGACCGCCTGCCCGAGGGCAGGCACTGCGCCGGTGGGTATCGAGGTGACGATAGCCAGCGCGGCAACGAGGGTGAAATAGGCAGCGGGCTTCCGCACAGGATCAGAATCGCGGCGCCCTAAGCTGGTGTGATGTATCGCGGCGTTCATGCTTTTTGCTCTCTACAATCGTTCTCTACTGAGAACCTGAATGCGACTTGCGCGGTGGGGCCTGCTCGAGAAGCTCGAGAGCCTTCTCGTGATTCCAATCAGCCGTGAAGAGCTGGCCGGTCTGGCGGCCTTCGGCCCCGTAACGGGTCGACGTCCAAACCAGCGTCTTGCCATCCGGAGTCGGCACTGGCAATCCATCGAATCCGTCTGTCGTGGTAACCCGCACCGGCTCCTTCTCGCCCTCGACGTCGACCATGAAGACCTCGAAGTTGGAGAAGCCGAGCTTGTTGGAGGCGAAGAGGACGTACTGGCCCGACGGGTGGACGTAGGGCGCCCAGCTCATGGCGCCGAAATCGGTTACCCGGTGCGGGTTGCTGCCATCCGGATCCATCGTCCAGACGTCAGCGAGCAGGCCACCCTCGTCGAATTGCCGCCACACGATCTTCTTGCCGTCAGGCGAGAAGAAGGGCCCACCGTCGTATCCCGGAACGTTGGTCAGGCGCGTCTGCTCGGAGCCGTCCGCACGCATGATGTAGATCTCTGAGAAATAGGAGGGATCGACCTCCAGTGCGCTCTTCTCCTCCTCGTTCAACTCTCGATTGTAAGCATCACGTGTCGAGGCGAAGACGATCCATTCGCCGTCCGGAGAGTAGCTTCCTTCGGCGTCATATCCCCGCACGTCCGTCAGCCGGGTCAACTCGCCGGTCTCTGCATCGGCTACGTAGATCTCCATCTCGGGGTCGTAGTCCCAGGCCATTCGATGCTCTTGGCCGGAAGCGCGGAACTCCAGCTCCGCTTGTTGGTATTCGAGAGACCTGGGGTCATGATGGGTCGAGGCGAACTCGATGTCACCAGTTACCGGATTAATGAAGGCGCACGTGGTCTTTCCCTGCCCAGGAGAAACTCGACGCGTCTCGCCGGTCAGCATATCCATCAAGTAGATCTGGAAGTACGGATTGCCTTCCACTCGCTCGGTCTGGAACACCATCTGTGATCCATCTGGAGAGAAGTAGCCCTCGCCAGCCCTGCGTCCCTCGAAGGTGAGTTGGCGGATGCGACTCAGCAGAACACTCTCATCGTATTGGTCTGATTCATTGGTCTGCTGGCCAGATGGAGGCCCATCCGCCTGCGCGAGAAGACCGGCGAAAGGCAGGAGTAGGGCCGCGAGAAGCAATACGTACACGGGTTTGGCAGACAATTTAGACCTCCGTACGACCATGTCGACTTGGTATCGGGGAAAACGGGATTCTAGATCACTGATCCAGGTTGGCACAGTAGGTCCGGAGAACGGCTCGGCCCCGCTCGAAGTGCCGCGGTTATTGCCGAGATTGTACGCCATCTGACGGGGCGGAGTAGATGGGTTTGCCCCCATCACGTCGTAGCCAAGGTGTGATGAGGCGACCGGGTTTGCGATAATCAGGCGGGCGAGGTAATTCACCCTCTCCTCGCACGCTGGGATTTCCCGATATGAGAAGCTGTGTTCCACCATGACCGAAGACTCGGGTCCACCTCTGAGAGTCCTCGTTGCTGCCGGCGGTAGCGGCGGGCACTTCTACCCGGCTCTGGCCGTGGTCGACGAGCTGATCGCCAGGCGATCTGACGCACAGATCACATTCGCGGCCACCGGCCGTGGACTCGAGGGCAAGCTGGCCGCGGAGGCCGGCTATTCCGTGGAGATGGTGCGAGTAGAGCCTCTGAGGGGCGGCTCGATCCTGCGACGGCTGAAGAGTGCTGCCGTACTTCCCATCGCCGCCATCGATGCGTGGAGGCTGCTGAGCCGCTGCCGCCCCGACGTCGTAATGGGTGTAGGCGGATACTTGTCGGGCCCGCTACTTGCCATGGCCTCGTTGCGACGCGTGCCAACCCTGCTGGTGGAGCCAAACGTCACCCCGGGCATGGCCAACATGTGGCTGGCTCGGTTCGTAGATGCGGCGGCAGTTGCCTGGAAGGAAACCGCGGAATACTTCGGCAAGAAGGCGTTTCTTTCCGGCAACCCCGTGCGAGCAGAGATCTCCCACGTACCTGATGCCGAGCCTGGCGAAGATCTGCCTGTGCTCTTGATCGGCGGGAGCCAGGGAGCTCACGCGCTGAACGAAGCCATGATCGGTGTGCTACCTCTGCTCGAACCCTTCGCAGAACGATTTCGAGTGACGCATCAGACCGGCCCATCGGATCTCGAGATGGTGCGTTCGGCCTATGAGAGCTCGGCGATCTCGGCCCGGGTCGAGCCGTACTTGGATGCGATGGCCGACGAGTACTCCGCCTGTGATCTGGTCGTCTGTCGTGCCGGCGCCACCACGTGTGCGGAGCTCACCGCTGCCGGTAGAGGGGCCCTGATGGTGCCCCTGCCCGCAGCCGGTGGACACCAACGCCACAATGCCAGAGCCCTCGAACGGGCCGGCGCCGCCATCGTGATCGACCAGGCGGATTTGTCGCCAGAGCGCCTGGCACGTACGTTGTTGGCTCTCCTGGAGTCACCTCAGCGGCGCGAGGAGATGGCCCGCAAAGCTCGAGCTCTTGCGATGCCGCATGCCACGGGCACCATCGCCGACAGGCTTCTCGAGCTGGCAGGCCGATGCTCCTGACTCCCGTTCGCCAATCCTCAGGCAGACGACCCGACCCGATCCGCTCCCTAC
>CALAKE010000524.1 GCA_937922775.1 uncultured bacterium
CCCTGGTCGTCGACGTAGCCGGCGTCGCCGCGAATGCGCTGGTCGCCGCCCGCGCAGAAGGCCTCCTTGCCCTCGCCCGTAAGTCCCACTTCCCAGACCCACCACACTTTCACCACAGCCTGCTAAACTGAGCCACCCTGAACGAGTCCCGGCCGGTCATGGGCGGGCCGAACACCCCGCTATTTGAAGGCGAGCCTGACACCGATGTCCAATTCCTCTTTGGGCCTGAGTGGTGCCCTGCAGGATTATCTGTTGGATGTGTCGCTGCACGAGCCGGAGGTTTGCCAGCGATTGCGTCAGCAAACCCTGGCAATGCCCAACGCGAGCATGCTGAGCGCCGCGGAACAGGTGCAATTGCTGCTGCTACTGGCAAAGATGCTCGACGCCCAGTACGGACTCGAGGTCGGCACCTTTACCGGCTACACCAGCCTGCGACTCACTCTCGGCATGCCCGATCTGCACATGACTTGTTGCGATGTGAGTGAGGAGTTCACCGCGATTGCGCGAGCCTACTGGCAGGAGGCCGGCGTCGCCGAGCGCATCGATCTGCGTCTGGCGCCCGCACTCAAGACACTCGATGAGATGGTCGAAAGCGGCACGTCAGCGGCATTCGACTTCGCCTACGTCGACGCAGACAAGGACGCCTACCGCGAATACGTCGAGCGCTGCATGACGCTGGTCCGCCCAGGCGGCCTGATTGCCATCGACAACACCCTCTGGAGTGGACGGGTGGCCGATCCCGCGAATCAGGACGACGATACGCTGGCGCTGCGGCAGTTGAACGAATGGTTGCATTCGCAGGGTGCCTCTGAATACGACCTGTCGCTCGTACCGATCGGCGACGGGCTGACTCTCTTGCGGAAGGCGTAATCGCCTCGGGGAGGCGGCAGCCTCGACTCCCGGGACATCGAGATCGACGTCTTGTTCCCTTGACGAACTCGGATGTCAGGGTCTACTAAGGTCGTCGTAATCTCATTCTTCCCACATTTCTCGGTTCGGGTCCGGGCCGAGACCAACGGATTACCATCCCGCGGAGGATCGATTTGAGACTCACCCCACGTACGACCGCAACCTGGATCTTTCTTGCACTCTCCTTGGCGGCTATCGCCTGCGGTCCTGCCCCCACCCCGCCGGATCCAGCAGCGGACGTGGCGGTGGAGGGCCAACCGGCCTACCTGCAGCCACCGCAGGAAATCATCGATATCCTCGATGCCCCACCGGCTCCCGGCATCAGCGTGAGTCCAGACCACCGGTGGCTGCTGAAGAGCGAGCGGCTGAGCATGCCGACGATCGAGCAGTTGGCCCAACCGGTGCTTGGCCTCGCCGGTGCACGCATCAACCCGCGCAACAACGGATCGGCTAGCCCCGCGATGACCGTGGGCCTGAGCCTCATCAATGTCGCCAACGGCAGCGAGCGCGAGATTGAGATCCCCGACGGGGCACGCATTTCGTACACCTCTTTCTCGCCCGACGGTCGCTACGTCGCCTTCCTCGAGGTCGGCCTCGAGGGCCTCACCCAGTGGGTTGTCGAGGTCGAGGAGGGGCAGGCCCACGCGGTCAGCGCGGCCCCCTTGAATGGCACCTCGGGCCCGCCGTGCATCTGGATGCCCGATAGCCAGGGCATGCTCTGCAAAACCCTTCCCGCGGCACGCGGCGCAGCCCCCGAAGAGGCTCTGGTGCCCACCGGCCCCACGATCTTGGAGTCAACCGGTGAGGCGGCCCCCGTCCGGACCTATCAGAACCTGCTCACCAGCCCCACCGAGGAGGCCCTGTTCACCTACTACTTCACGTCGCAGCTCGCCATGGTGTCGGTCGCGGATGGGGCGATGGAACTCTTGGGCGATCCGGCCATTTTTCTGCGTGCCAGCTCTTCACCGGATGGCTCCTATCTTCTGGTGTCCAGGGCCACCCGGCCCTATAGCTACCTGGTGCCTGCGAGCCGTTTTCCACAGGAGATCGAGGTTTGGACGACCGGCGGCGATGTCGTCGCCCACCTCACCTCGCAACCACTGGCAGACAACATTCCGATCGGTGGGGTACAGACGGGGATGCGCTCGATCAGTTGGAAGCCCGGTGCCGACGCAACCCTCACCTTCGCCGAAGCACTCGACGAAGGTGATCCGCGGGTCGAAGTGCCGCACCGCGATCGTCTGATGTCGCTTGCTCCTCCCTTCGACGGCGAGCCAGAGGAGCTTGCTCGCACCGAGTTCCGCTACGCCGGGACGCGGTGGACGGCCGACGCGAGCCTCGGACTCGTTTCGACGTCCGACCGCGAGACGCGACGCACACGCACATGGATTCTCGACGGGGCCTCGGACGAAGGGTTGCGTCTTCTGTGGGATCGGCTCAGTCGTGATCGCTACAACAATCCTGGCTCGCCGATGATGACCTCGACTCCACGAGGCGAATATGTGCTGCAGCAGGCCTCAAACGGGGATTTCTTCCTCAGGGGCTCGGGCGCGTCACCGCAAGGAGATCGCCCGTTCCTGGATCGCCTCAGCCTCAGCGATCTCCACACCGAGCGCCTCTTTCAAACCGAGGAAGGCGCCTACGAGACGGTGGTCGCGCTCCTCGATGACGGAGGCAGCCGGCTTCTGACCCGCCGGGAGACTCCGGAGGCTCCACCGAACTACTTCGTCCGTGAGGCGGACAACGCTCTGCGGCAGCTAACGCAATACGCGGACCCGGCGCCTCAGCTCGCGGGCATCCAGAGGCAGCTCCTCACGTACGACCGCGGCGATGGGGTGCAGTTGTCGGGGACGCTGATTCTCCCTCCC
>CALAKE010000525.1 GCA_937922775.1 uncultured bacterium
CTCGAAGTACGCATCGTCGAGGCCATCGTCCTCACGCGCCAAGGAGGCGAGAGTATGCCACCCCGCACACGCGATCATCTCGTTCCTCGACGATGTCCACTTCTCCGTCAGCGTCCTTGCTGAGCGCGCCTCCGCGGCGGCATTCGAGAGCGCCGCAGCCGTATGCCGGTCTTCCAGGTCGCGCGCCCACGATTGGAGGATGGCGGCGGTCATCTTCGATGGGTCCGCGACCATTGTGGCGAGAGTGCGGGCATCGTAGTTGCCGGTCGCCCAGAGTTGCTCGGCGAGCATCTGGTCGATCTTGATCTTTCGCTTCATCTTGCCGAGGAAGGCGTAGCTCACACCGAACACATCCCCTTTGGCACCGTGCCGCCGATAGGTCTTCCGTGTCTGGGCGCTGCCGTTGGCCCGCAACTCTTTCATCACTTCCGTCTTGGTCATGGCTCGATTCCTGTGATGGCACGCGAGGTAGCGTCCGCTGACCCTAGCCCCCGAGGTACGACCCGGGCAACAGGACCCGTCGGAAAGGCACGCGTGGCAGTCGCCCCGGAGTCAGCATCGCTTTGAACTCTTGCGCACGACTCGGCAGTAGCGGATAGTCATCTCGCCCGCGGGAGGACAACGTGACGAGCGGGAGGACGCAAATGGACTTCAAGGAGCGAGCTCCCTTCGGCGAGACAGGACTGATGCTGAGCCGAATTGGCCTGGCCTCCGGCTACGGCGTCCCAGCCGACTCCATCGAGAAGGCCTTCCACGAGTACGGAGTCAACTACCTCTACATCTCTCCCCTGCTCAACCTGGGCAACATGGTGAAGGCCATCCGCAATTTGGCGCCTGACCACCGTGACGAGCTGTGTATCGTCCTGGCCAGGCCGCTTCTCAAGGGATTCCGTCTGGATCGCTATGTGGAGCGCTGGTTGAAGAAGCTCCGACTCGAGTGGATCGACCTGCTGTTTCAGGACGTTCGCAAGCCGCCGAGCCAGGAACTCACCGACCGGGTCCTCCAGCTCAGAGAGAGCGAAAAGGTGCGACTCCTGGGAATCTCCAGCCACGATCGACCGTTCCTCGGCAGGATCGCCAGCGGAGCCAGCGAGTCGCCGGTGGACTTCTTTCACACTCGGTACAACGCCGTGCACACGGGGGCCGAGAAGGACATCTTCCCGCACTTGCCACCGGAAGACCGACCGGGGGTCGTGATTTTCACCGCCACCTGCTGGCGCAAGCTTCTCAAGCCCAAGCTCATGCCGGCCGGCGAGCTCCCGTTGACCGCGGCCGAATGCTACCGATTCGTTCTCTCCCATCCCGACGTGAACGTCTGTGTCACCGCCCCCTCGACCGCCCAGCGGATGGAGGAGAACTTCAAGGCCCTCGACGCCGGGCCCCTCGATGAGGAGGAGATGGCCCGCATCCGGCGCATCGGCAAGCACATCTACGGGTGATAGGACTCGTGTGACAACGAAATGACGAGCGCGCATCCCACGGTATTCCGACACAAGGCCTCATCGGAGCAGAGGCCGGGCAGATCTGTGCGGCCTCGGGTGCGTGGCCTACTGGCGGCTGACCGGCTCCATGGTGTTCGAGGGCGACACCCCGGTACAACTGATAGTGAAGCACGCCAAGGACACTCCTACGCCCCCATCTTCGCTGTCCGGGCATGAGATACCCGAAGCGTTGGAGAGAATCATCTTGTCTTGCCTCGCCAAGGATCCGGCCGAGCGGCCAGCCTCGGCTCAGGACCTCGCGCGCCAGCTCCACGAGTGCCCTCTGGACCCGCCATGGACCTCTGAGCATGCCCACCAGTGGTGGGAGCTTCACCGACCGGCAGGCAGCACCTGAGCCAATCGCCGGAGAAGATCCGCTTCCTGCCCGAGATGGGCAAGTCGAGGATTGCAATAGCCGGCGTTGGGCAACAATGGCACAGCTAGCCCTGAGGGTGTTTTCGACGAATGTACTGGATCACTTCGTCGAGCTGCTGAAGAAAACGTGACCGGTCGCGTTTCTGAATCGGTGGGGGTCCGCCGGTCATCTCCCCCGCACTGCGTAGGTCGTCCAGGAGATCCCGCGTCGCCACGGCGCCACCGATGTTGTCCTCCGTGAATGCCCTTCCGGTAGGGCCGATGACGCGAGCGCCTTCCTCGATGCAGCGGCGCGCGAGCGGAACGTCGGCGGTGACCACGATATCGTGAGGGCCCACATGATCAGCAATCCAGTCATCGGCGGCGTCGAGCCCGTCGCCGACGACCTCGAGTGTGATCCACTCTTCATCCGGAACGCGCATCCGAGAGTTGGCCACCAAGGTCACCTCGAGGTGATACCGCCCGGCAACTCGAAACACCTCCTGTTTGACCGGGCACGCATCCGCATCGACAAATATGTGCAGCAAACGGGTCTCCTCTTGGCTATCTCGCAGTGCGAGAACAATGAGGAATATCGGATTGAGCCGTGACCACGAGATGTCCCTGAAGGTTCTCGCCTTTCTGCTCCTGAGTCCAGACCAGCCCGGCCCATCCGTATGGGCCTAGGCGCCCGTATGCGGGTATCATGGGCCGTTCGCCGTGGCCCCTCCTTCGTGGGGCGATGCTTTTCACCCTTGCCACCGGAGATCACTCGATGAGCCGCACGTTCTCAATTGGTCTTGTTACGAGGACCGCTTTCCTGCTCACCCTCCTCGCGTCGCCGCTGCTCGCCCAGCAACAGGAGCCAACACGGGAGCCGGAGCCCGCCCAGCAGACAGAGCCCACGGCAACGGTCCCCCGTACGGAAATGGAGGCCGAGCTCGTATCAGTCACCGTCCTCGAGGCTCAGCTTCGACCGCTGACCAAGGATCAAGTCCAGGCGGAGCTCGACGACTGGCTGGGTCTCCTGCAGGAAAAGTGTGCAGAGGTCAGCGCGGTCGAGATCCAGGCCATGGGCTGGGCAGAGTCTGGCGATCCGTCCGCGATCGATGCCTTGAACGAGCGGGCATTCGACCTCCGCGCGGAGCGCGATCACTTGATCACGCGCGTGAACACCGTGATCGACTCTCTCGCTGCGAAGGGCGGCGACGTCACCGACGCGAGGAGCTACGTCGCGTCCGTGGTGGTTGCGCCACCGATCTCCGGCTGGCGCGCGGCGTGGGCGACAATGCGTGCCTGGCTGACGAGCGCGGACGGTGGCATGGCGTTGGTGCGGAACCTGGCTCGGGCCTTCGGCATTATCGTCGTGGCATGGCTGGTGGCCGGACTCCTCGGGCGAGCCACCCGACGCCTGCTGTGCGGGACCGAGAAGGTGTCGGAGCTTCTGCGAAGCTTCACGGTTACGGCCGTACGCCGGTCGATCCTCTTTTTTGGACTGCTGGTTGCGCTGTCGCAGCTGGGCCTCAACATGGGTCCCATGCTGGCCGCCATCGGAGCCCTGGGCCTGGTCATTGGACTGGCTCTCCAAGGAACGCTCAGCAACTTCGCCAGCGGTCTGTTGATGATGGTCTATCGGCCTTTCGACGTAGGCGATGTGGTCAACACGGCCGGAACGCTCGGGGAGGTCGAGGGAATGACCCTAGTCACGACCACCATCAAGACTCTTGATAATCAGCGCCTCTCGATTCCCAACAACATGATCTGGGGCGACGTCATCATCAACGTAACGGCCGAGAAGACGCGCCGCGTCGATTTGATCTTCGGAATCGGTTACGGCGATGACGTGGGCAAGGCGAAGAAGGTCTTGATGGACATCCTGAAAGACCACGAGAAAGTGCTCGAGGACCCCGAGCCGAACGTGCAGGTGAGCGAATTGGGCGACTCCTCGGTGAACTTCGTCGTTCGTCCCTGGGTGGCGACGGAAGACTACTGGGACGTTCATTGGGACGTGACCCAGGCCGTGAAGGAGCGCTTCGACGCCGAGGGCATCTCGATTCCTTTCCCGCAGCGAGACATACACGTCTACAAGGAGGCTCTCCCGGCATCCAGCGGTACACCCCAACGCGGGAACGAGGGGTGGATCGCCTCCACGGGGCCAGCGGCTCAAGAGCATGCGCCCACGGGAAACGAGAGCGCTTGACGCAGGAGGCCGCGTTCTCTGGCCCCCTCGTGGCGCAGGTAACCAATCATCCGGCTCTCGGCGACTTCAGCGTAAAGGAGTTCGTCGTGATGGAAAGCGTTTCCGCAATCACACGAGGTCCGGTCTGAAGGGCTCTCTTGTCACTCAGGCTGGATCTCGCTCACTACTAGATAATCGGACCGCCCGGCTCATGATGAATCTGACGGCTGGAAATGTTGTCTCGCTGCCCGTCTTGCAGTACTTTTCTGCGGCAGATTTCACATTTCGATCCTGGTGTCCTCGAGGAGGTAGATGCAATGGTAGAAACTATCCAGGTCGGCCAGAAGGCCCCTGAGTTCGAGCTGGAAACGTACAACCCGTAGACGGGTGACTTCGGCAGTGTCAGTCTCGCTGCCAACATGGCGGACGGGAAGTGGACGCTTCTGTTCTTCTATCCGGCAGACTTCACATTCGTCTGAGCGACCGATCTTGCCGCTCTGGCAGAGCGGCAAGATCGGTTCGCGAAGATGGGTGTCGAGGTCGTGACGGTGAGTTGCGACACGAAGTTCGTCCACCTCGCCTGGCACACTGTCGAAAAGGCCCTGGCTGATGTGAGCTACCAGATGGGCTCGGATCCCAACGGCTCGCTCGCCCGAACCTTCGGCGTCTATCTCGAGGACGCCGGGGTGGCGCTGCGCGGCACCTTCCTGATCAGCCCCGACGGCGTCGTGCTCAACTCCGAGGTCAACTTTCTCAATCTCGGCCGCAACGTCGACGAGATCATGCGGAAGTTCAAGGCCAATCTCTATCTGGCCCGTAAGGCCGGAGAGGGCATCCCGGCGCAGTGGAACGAAGAGGGAGACGTGACCCTCAAGCCCTCCGCACGTATGGTGGGCAAGGTCCACTAGTCGCTCGAGAATGACGGCATCCCCCCTGGCGACTAACAAATAGCCGAGGCGACCGGGCATTCGGCGTTCCGGGTTGTGTCAGTCTCCGAATTTGCCTGGCCTGTGGCCCGTTGTTGATAGCGGGCCCCAGGCCCTCTTTTTTTTGCCTTGGATGTCAACGGTTCTCTGGTCTCACCAGTAGAGGGTGTACAGAAGCGCTCATAGGGAGGGCGTGCTCACGTTTACCCAACACTGGAGACATACATGAAATCTCAACACCACACCCTGATGGGTATCGGGCTGGTCGCTGTCTTGGCGATCTGTGTCGTGACGACTCAGCCCTGGGCGGCGGTTGCGGGGACACAGGATTCTCGCGTTGGCGAAGCCCAGCATTCCCATGCGACCGAAGCTCAGCATTCTCACGCCGGCGAAGCCCAGGACCACTTCCACGCTCTCGTCGAGCAGCTCGACCTGAATGAAGATCAGCAACACGCGCTGTCCGAGCCGTTCCATGAGGCCTTCGCGGCCATGCAGAAGCTGCATGAGCTCCATGGCGTGATTGCCGCGAAGCTCACCGAGGAGCAGCGCGGCAAGCTGGCCGAGATGATCCACGAGATGCTAGGTGGAGCGGCCGCCGAGCAGATGCACGAACATGGCGCTCCCCACGAGGCACACCGCTGAGGGGCCCCACGAATCCCGGGAGCAAGTGACGTATGCTTCTGGTAGGGATCTATGAACGATGCGCGGGACCGAACTGACGAGCAGCTGGCGAGGGCGGCCAAGCGTGGCGATGCTGCCGCGTATGACGCCCTCGCCCGGCGCTACCTGCGCCCGGCCATGGCCCTCGCCTGGCAGTACACCGGCGGAGTCGAGGATGCCGAGGACGTGGTCCAAGAGGCCTTTCACCGGGCTGTGCGCGGCCTCGGCACCTACGACGATCAGCGCCCATTCAGTGCTTGGTTCTACGCCATTGTTCGCAACGTCGCGCGAACCGCAATCAGGAAGGATGGACAACGGGCAGTCCTCGCTCCGCTCACGCTCGTCGAGGAGCTGCCGGCACGGGCGGAAAACGATCCCGTTTTGGCGGGTGATGTCGAGCGAGCCATTGATCAGCTGGCGCCGATGCAGCAGGCGTGTGTTCGCCTGTGCAATATGGAAGGCTTCACCAGCATCGAGGCTGCTCGCATGCTGGGAGTCAGCGAAGGAACCGTCCGCACGCATCTGTTTCGTGCACGCAACCGGCTGCGCGAAGATATGAGACCGCAGGAAGACTCGCAACGAGGTGAGCTTTCGTGATGGCTGAACGATCGCACTCGCAGCTACCGCAGGAGCCAGAGTACTGGGAAGGGTTGGCGCAGAGGATCAACGCTGACGCCGCTGCCCCGCTGGCGGCCTACGCCGCCGCCCAGGACGACTGGTATGGGATTCTCGCCCGGCGTGCGCCATGGCTGGTGG
>CALAKE010000526.1 GCA_937922775.1 uncultured bacterium
GGGGGCGCCGGCCTGAATCGCTCTGACCGCCTCGAGGATGGCGGCCACCCCGGCAGAGATGTCTCCAGCCGCTGGGGTGTGGATTTCAGAGTCGTAGTGGGTCAGAAGAGCCACAGCGCCAGTTGATTCGGTACCGGATAGCCGACCGAGGATGTTGCGAACGGTGACGGCACGGACGAACGGACCCGCCCGTAGGAGTGCGGTCGTCTCCTGAATGTCGGTTCGCAGGCCGTGCCGCTCGAGTTGCGCCACGATGAAGCGCCGTACACGGGCGTGCTCGGCGGAGCCGGTGGGATGGGGAGCCCGGGCGATCTCACGCAAGTCGTTCAGAGCCCGCGCAGACGAGAATTCCGTCGCGGAAGCCGTGTCCGGCACGGGCCGCGGCGGACGACCACACCACCAGGCTACAAGGACGATGAGGACGGCCAGAATGAGCACCCGGGGCCCCAACCACAAATCGCTCGAGGAGGTTGGCATCGTCTCGTGCACCAAATGGGATTGCGCTCCTTCATTCGTCATTTCGTCATCTTTCGGGACCGGATTCGGCCTCTGCCGGAGCTATCCTCAGTCCTTTTCTCCCTTACGAAACATGCGTGTCTGCACGATGATTCCTAGCACGGCGGCTACGACCATCACGACCATGGAGCTGTCAGGTCCGAGCGACAGAGAATCTGCGACTAATGCGGCGCCAACCAAGGAAGACAAGACGATCAGAGCCGGGTTGAAGAGAGCGCCCAGCAGGACGGCACCGATAATTCCTCCTACGACGAACTGCAACCACTGCGGACCGCCGATATCGAGATTCAAGGACTCCACGAGGGCCACCGCCAGGTAGCCACCAGCTAGTGACCCGCCAACGCCAACCGCCACCCACTGTAGGCTCACGGCAAGCCAGGCCCCGAGTATGCCAGCGATGATGGCCGCCAGCAGGAAGACCCAGGAAGACTGGTCGGGCATGAGCTCAGCCGTGATGTAGAGGGCGACAACGAAGCCCGACCCTCCGACGAACAGCCAGAAGAGCTTGCGCCCCAGCGTGAGCAACAGAATGCCGACGATGACTGCCGACTCAGGCACAGGGGCTCCTCCGACTACCTCCGGATATCCAGTATGCGTGCGACCGTCCGCATCTCCTCGAGGAGGAACTCGAGCTCCTTCAGATGATGCAGCTGTTTCGGCGCCTTGAGGAGGATCTTCCCATCCTCCAGGTTCGCCTTGATCTCCAGCATCTGCAGGACTGCCGCCTTGCGCTCATCCGTCAGGTAGGCTTGCACAGTCTTGGGATCGTCGGCCCTGATCACGACTTTCGAGTCGAACTCGGCATCGCCGATCTCGATCTCCTCGCCCACGATCATCTTCTTGAAGACACCTTTGCCAAAGCGCTCAGGGCCGAGGAATAGGCCGGCAGGCAAATGGCTGCCAAGATCGATTGAGATCTGCGTTTGATAGTGCTTCTGCTGCCCGCCCACTTCTATGTTCTCCATGAGGAAGCGTCGGCCATCGAGATTGCCGTGGACAACGAGTGCCTTCTTGCCCTCCCACTCGCTTACCTGGTGAAGTCCATGACGATCGGCAAGCAAGCGCCAGGAGTCCTCTGCCTGGTTGGTGCGCACCCTGGCGAAAACCAGGGTCAGTACGGCGGCGCCCGCCACGGTGCAGCCGACGACGATAAGGAGGATCTCCATTTCGCTCATCCCGCAGCTCTCCAATCACATGGATCCAACCGACCGATACGATATCTCATAGATACAGGGTTAACTTGCTGAAAGGCAGCGTCAAGGGCGAGTAGAGTGATCGCATGGCAGAGGAAGCGACAGACAACAACAAGCAACCGAGTGCCAGGGCTTGGCCCCTGATCAAGCGATTCTGGCCTTGGGTTCGCCCGCACATGGGCTACGTGTGGGCGATGTTGGTGCTCATGGTCCTCTCCACGCCATTGTCGCTGGTTTCGCCGCTCATCGTACGGCGAGTTGTCGACGACGCGGTGCAGCACTCCAATCGTGAAGACATTCTCATGTGGGGAGCTGTCCTCGTCGGCATGACGTTGGTCAATGTCTTGCTCAACTTGGGCCTCGGCTACGCCCAGATCCTTTTCCACACCAAGGTCCTTCGCGATTTGCGCCTGGAGCTTTACTTGGTTCTGCAGCGACTTTCCAAGCGCTACTACAGTGACAAGGAAACTGGCTATTTGATGTCGCGCCAAGTCGACGATGTCGACAATCTGGACGGCATCATGGCCGACGCTTTCGCGCGTGCCAGCATCGATGTGGTGCGAGCCGTGGGCTATGTGGCGATGGTCTTCTACATCGAATGGCGCATGGCGACCGGCGCCCTTGTGCTGGTCGGAGTGATCTTCGGCTTCCAGTACGCCATTTCGGGCGCGCTGCGTGAGCGTAGCCGTGTGGCGCGCGAGAAGTGGACGGAGGTCAGCCAGGCGCTACATCAATCGATTTCCGGCTACTCGTTGGTGCAGGCGACTGCCTCGGAGCGTCACGAGGCCCGGCGCTTCGTCCGGTTCCTGCATGGCAGCGTGCGAGCACAGGTTCGCCGAGAGATGTTCTCTCTCCTGACGAGCCGCATCTTCAGCCTCATCGGCGGGGTCGCTCCGACGATCATCGTTTTGGCTGGCGTCTATCTCATCGTGACCAGCGACTTCACCGTGGGTGGGCTGTTCGCCTTCTTCATGTACCTCGCACAAATGTTCGGAGCGGTGGGTCGCGTCGCCGGCCTCAACTCGAGCCTGCAGCACTCCGTCGCCTCACTCGAACGCATCTACGAGGTTCTCGACACAACGCCAGAGGTGGTGAGCCCGCGACCCGGGCAAAAACCCGCATCCCTCGAGGGTGAGGTGGCCTTCGAGAACGTGACCTTCGCCTATCTCCCCGAGCGGCCAGTCTTGCACGATCTTTCCCTTACGATTCCTCCACGTGCGATGGTTGCCCTCGTGGGTCCATCAGGCGCCGGCAAAACGACCCTGGCACAACTCATCCTGCGGTTTTTCGACCCCAGTGCCGGCCACCTCTTGATCGACGGCCAAGATCTCCGGGACCTCAACCTGCGCTGGTACCGCGAGCGTATCGGCCTGGTACCGCAGGATGTCTTTCTGTTCGATCGGAGCGTTGCTGACAACATCACCTACGGGAACCCTCGTGCCAACCCCGCCGAAATCCGCGCTGCCGCCAAGGCCGCAAATGCGCTGGAGTTCATCGAGGAGATGACGGACGGCTTCGACACTGTCATCGGCGAACGCGGAGTGAAGCTCTCTGGCGGGCAGCGCCAGAGAATCGCCATCGCCCGCGAGATTCTCCGTAACCCGAAGATCTTGATTCTCGACGAGGCCACCTCTTCCCTCGACAGCGCCACCGAGCAACTCATCCAGCAGGCGATGGAGGTTCTCCTCGCAGGTCGTACGTCGGTCGTCATCGCCCACCGCCTGTCGACCGTGTTGCGTGCCGACAAGATCGTCGTTCTCGATGAGGGCCGCATCGTGGAGACCGGGCGCCACTCCGAGCTCCT
>CALAKE010000527.1 GCA_937922775.1 uncultured bacterium
CCATGCCCGCGGCCACGATGGCGAAGAAGACACTGCGCCAGAACGTCAGCCGGTATCCCTTAATGGACATCATCGACCTCCTCCTTGGCACTCCCGTCTCCCACGCGGTGCAGCTCCAGCACTTCTTCTGCTTCCGCACGGGCTACCTCGTCTCGCCTCCGAGTGATCCATGAGATTGCGAACAAAAGCGCACCACCCATGACCACGATGCCGGGAACTCGCGCCAATGCCTCCGCAGTCAGCTCCGGAAGAGGCCTCGAGGGAAACCCGTCGGCGACTCCTAGATCCGTAAGCGGCACGGGCGACAGGATGATGACGCAACTGCCTCCAAGCTCTTCGTCACCACAGATGTGCGGATAGTAGATGTCAGGGTCCTTTTCCACCCGGCGCCTGGCTTCGGCGAGAAGCTCCTCGCGATCGCCGAAGATCGTGCCTCCATAGAGGCACGCCTCGGCACAAGCGGGAATTCCTCCCTCTTTGATGCGCTCGTAGCACATGTCGCACTTAGCGACGGCGGGCACCGTTTCGTTCCACTCGTAGCGTGGGACATCCTGGGGGCAAGCCTGTATGCAGTAGCGGCAACCGAGACACTTCTTGGCGTCGTAGATCACCGGGCCTAGATCAGTCTTCTCGATGGCGCCAACCGGACAGACACTGGCGCACGAGGGCTCGACGCAATGACGGCACATCTGTCGCGTGTACCAGGCCCCGTCCGGGCTTTCCTTCAGAACGGTGTACGCGGTGGCGGACAGCTGGTTGACCTCGAATGGATCTTCTTCGAAACCGTGCTCTTCCATGCACGCTGACATGCAATCCCGGCAACCGGCGCACAGCGTGATGTCGATGAGCAGGGCCTTCTGACCTTCTTTCATCGTTGCCCTCCCTGGGCCATGAATCTCTGCTACTCGATGAAATCGTCGAGACGGGTAAAGTTCAGGTGAGCAGAAGCTCGTGGATGAGCTGCTGCCAGTCGTCATCCTCGAGGTGGCGTGCGAAGTCCGCGACCGGCTCACCACCGTCCTGCAACACCGAGCCGGAGAGAGCCATAAGTTGCATCTGCAGGCGCTCGCGCGAATCTTCCATCCACTTGTAGGCCAAGCTCCCGCTCAGCATGTTCTGCATCGACCGACCGAGATCGCTGGCGCGAAGCTTCATGACCCAGCCCCTGCCGTAGGGATCATCCGAAACCAGGCTCGGTTGACTCGAAAGAGCGGGGTTGATCTCGACAACCTCGCCGTCGATGGGTGCGATGAGCTCCGCGCCGCGCCCGTTCACCTGCACGGCGAAGCCGGTTCCCCCTTGACGTAGCCACGAACCAACCTTCGGGAGGTTCAATGCACGGATGGGCCCGATCAGCTTGCGAGCGAAATCGTCAACCCCGATCAGAACCGTGTCGGGGCCAATGGCCCTCGCCCATGTATGTCCACGGTGGTAGCTGAGCTCCTCGGGAAGCTGATAGCCGGCAACCCACACCGGCTCCACGGGCGGCGCCCCGGCCAGCGCGGAGCTAACCTCCTGATCGGGAGCCACGACCAATTCGCGCTCCGGGGCCACCGCGCCTCGTCGGGCGCGATACTGCAGTACGAAATAGTCAGCAAGGATGAATACTACGAAGACTGCGACAACGAGCATTACCGACATCGTCGCTCTCCCTCTTTCTCGGGTGCCGGGCCGGGCCGTCTGGTGGCAACTTCCCGTCGCACCCGGTTCGCTTCCTACTCAGAGAGAGAGCAAGCCTCATGCCAATCTTTTGGTGACACCGAGCACGTTCCGTCTAAGTCTTTTGTTCTCAGGTGTTTGAAGAATCTCTTGCAGATGATGAGATTCTCGACACCAACATGGATGGTGTGGATACTTTCAACACCTTCCGCGAGACGTCCGCGAGTCGGCAGCGTAAATCTTTTGTTCTCAGGCGGTTCGGCAGTTGTCGAGAATTCCAACGCCTGATGTTGAACAAATCAACAAAACTCGGGGATTCGGCGTGGATCCCCTCGCATTTCTCCAGGCGCTTGATCGAATAAGGCATGGAGAGCGGCGCGGAGTCGCGACGCCCTCAGCGGAGCACAACAGGAAAGGCGGGCTGGCGAGCTAGAGGCCGAGGAACTGGATTGCCAGGCCGCAGGCCAAGATGGCGCCGCCCGCAACAACGTGGATGTAGCGATCGAGGTGGCCCAACGGCAGCCGTTCGAACCCTGCCGTAGCGAAAAGGACCGCCGCGGACATGCTCGCCAGAGTCGCGGCTCCGTACAACACCGCCACCAGAGCCACCCCCGCCATGCTGTTCTGGGCGGCCGGGTACATCAACAGCGGAATCAACGGCTCACATGGCCCGAGGATGAAGATTGTGAAGAGCACCCATGGAGCCAAGCCGCGAGCAGTGTGCCCGGGGTCCCTGCCCTCCCCTGGCCGAGCATGTGCGTGCTCGGGGGCGGCATCGTGGACATGCAGGTGATCCGCCTCGTGCACGTGGCGGTGGACGTGCGAGGAACCGTCTTCATGAAGATGCAGGTGGCAATGGGGCTGCCCCCGCATGGCCCGGCGGAGCCCCCAGGCCATGTAGACGAGACCGAAGGCGATCAAGGCCCAAGCGGCGAGGTCGCCTCGCACGGCTTCAACCGACTCGAGACGTGCTACCGCCAAGCCCAGCGCAATACCGAGAATTCCGAGAACGACAGAGCTCGCGACGTGCCCCAACCCACACGCCAGAGTGATGATCTGCGTCTTCGTCCGTGACCAGCGGCGGGCACGCGCCATGAAAACGAAGGGCAAGTAGTGATCGGGACCAAGCAGCGTATGCGTGACGCCGATCACCACGGCGGTAAGCGCCAGTGCCGATATTCCTTCTGCCATCTTCCGTCGTCCCCGGGTTCTCGG
>CALAKE010000528.1 GCA_937922775.1 uncultured bacterium
GGCCTGCATATTCTGGGATCCATGAGCCTGAGCAATGATGTGATCGTCATCGGCGGCGGGATCAACGGGGCTGCCATCGCTTTCAATCTGGCGAGGCGTGGCACCCGGGTGGCGCTGGTCGAAAAACGGTCGATCGCCTCCGGCCCCACCGGCCGCTCTGTCGGAATCATCCGCCAGCACTACTCCAACGCCGTGACTGCACGTATGGCGCTGCGCGGACTGGAAGTGTTCAGGAACTTCGCCGATATGGTCGGGGGTGAATGCGATTTCCATCAGACGGGATTCATGCTGAGCGCCCGCGAAGAAGAGGTGGAAACCCTCAAGGCCAACGTCGCCTTGCAGCGATCAGTCGGCATCAACACGAGCATCATCTCGGTCGAAGAGATCCGCGAGTTGGAACCGGACCTCTGCGTTGATGGGCTCGTGGCCGCCGCCTACGAGCCTGACTCCGGTTATGCGGATCCACACAGCACTACGTCGGCGTACGTCAATCGAGCTGAGGAGCTCGGGGCACAGATCTTAACCGGTACCCGCGTACGCGAAATCCTTGTGGAGAGAGGCCGTGTAGCCGGCGTGCTCACTGATGAGGGCCAGCTGACTGCAACAGTAGTGGTGCTGGCGGCAGGGCCATGGTCGCCGCAGTTGTCGAAACGCCTGGGCATCGAACTGCCGATCGACAGCATCAAGAGCGAAGTCTGCTACTACCGCTGGGCGCCGGAGATGGAGCTTCGGACCATTCTCATCGATACGAGCTTGGGGCTCTTTTCCAAGCCCGAGAGTGGTCGCCTGATGATGGCCGGGTCGGTGGAAACCAAGGAGCCGCCGACTCCATCCATCGATCCCGATAACTTCGGCGATGGTGTGGATTTCGATACTGTGGACAAGTATGCCCAGCTCGTCATGCGTCGCTATCCCGCGATGAATCGTGGTGAGGCGACGGGCGGCTACACGTCCCTGTATGACATCACACCGGATTGGAATCCGATTCTCGGCCCCCTCCCTGGGATCGAGGGGCTCTTTTGCGCCGCCGGAAGCAGCGGTCACGGCTTCAAGCTGGCCCCGGCGGTTGGTGAGATCATGGCTGACTTGATTCTCGGTGCCCCCCCGGCCAGCGAGAATCTCGACATGTTCGGGCTGATCCGCTTTTCTGGAGATCGCTCCACATCCGGCGCCTACCGGCAGAAGATCCTGGGCTAGGCCATTCGCTGCCAAGCCCGACTGAGTCGCGACTTCCCCGAGTCTGGGGTCGGTGTCGCCACGGCAACCACGGGCCCAGAATCCTCCTGGGCAGAGGGCATCAGAAGCTGTCCAGAGACTGCTCTGGGTGTATCCTATGCACCAGAACGACCCTCATAAGGAACTCATCGATCCGAGCACCCGTTGCCAGGGGAACCAAGGAGCGCACAGATGTCGTGCAGCGACAACGAACGGCCAGGGCGCGGCCATGAAGACATCCCGATGACCCCCGGCGTCCTCGCCGAGATGAAGGCCCTGGGGGTCTTCGCAACGCCGGAGGAACGCGCGGAGAACATCGAGGGAATCGACCCGGTCGAGGGACGCGCTCCGGTCAAGAAGAGCGCGGTGAGCGCCCCCGATGCTCTCAATGAGGCACACGCCTATGAGCCTCGAGCCAGCTACTTCAGCCGAGGAATGCGGGTGGATCTTCCCGGCGCCACGATGATCTTCCTCTCTGGAACCGCCAGCGTCGACCAGGAGGGCAGGACGGTTCACAAAGGCGACTTTCACGCCCAGTGCTTGCGTACTTACTGGAACATGACTCGCTTGCTCGCCAGCGAGGGAGCGAGCTGGCACGACATTGTCCGGACGACGTGCTACCTGCGCGATATCGACCGCGATTACGACGATTTCAACGACACTCGAACCATGTTCTTCAGGGCAGTCGGCACCGACCCGATTCCGGCAAGCACGGGCATTCAGGCGAAGCTCTGCCGCTCGGACCTGCTGATCGAAATGGAGGCAATCGCCATCGTCCCCCACGACACTAGTGGGTAGCTGGAGATTCAGCGCGCGCTCCCCCGTGACGGTACAATGATGATCTGTGCGGTCCTTGGGAGGTAAAGAGAAGAAGATGCCCGACGCCTTGCCCGATCTCAGCATTCTGCGACGTAGCTGGCCGGAATACGCGGACGTATCGACCACCTTCGAGGTGAAGGTGCGGGAAGCCACGTTCGGTGGCCTCAGCCCCGTGATCATCGCCGGCCCCTGCGCCATCGAGTCGCTGGAACAGACGATGACGATCGCCAGGGCCGTGCGGAAGGCCGGCGCGAAGCTGATGCGAGGCGGCATCTTCAAGCCACGCACCAATCCTCACAGTTTCATTGGTCTGGGGGTGGAGGGCCTCGAGATTCTCACGGAAGTGCGCCGTGAAACCGGCCTGGGGCTCGTCACCGAGGTCATGGATCCACGCTACGTCGAGCTGATGGCCGAGCACGTCGATATGCTCCAGGTGGGCGCGCGGTCGATGCAGAACTTCCCGCTGCTCACGGAAGTTGGCCGAACAGATGTCCCAGTGTTGCTGAAGAGAGGCTGGAGCGCGACGCTCGAGGAATGGTTGTGTGCCGCGGAGTACATCGCCATGGAGGGTAACCGCAACATCGTCCTCTGCGAGCGCGGTATTCGTACGTCGTGTCACTGGCAATACGCACGCAACGTTGTCGACTTGAACGTCATCGAGCCGGTGCGCGAGTCAACTCCGCTTCCGATCATCGTCGACCCGTCGCACGCCACGGGCTGGTGGCCCCTGGTTCCCGCCATCGGCCAGGCTGCCTTGGCAGCGGGCGCTCACGGGCTGATCGTCGAGGTCGTGCCCTCCGAGCAAGATCGCGCCAATCTGAAATGCGACGCCAAGCAGGGAATTCTCCCTGAAGCGCTGGACGAGATCATGGCGTACGCCAGCAGCATGAACGTACCCTCGCTCATCAGCTCGTCCTGAGCGACGCTCAAAGACCGCGGTCGGGTTTCCTCTCCCCATGTCACGGGCCTATCCGCGACCGCGGCAGGAGAGCATCGAGAAGTGTGGGTTAGACGATCTCGACCAGCTCGATCTCGAAGGTGAGGGCCTGACCCGCCAGCGGATGGTTGCCGTCGAGAGTAACGAGTGTCTCGGTGACAGCGGTAACCGTCACCGGGACCGACTGACCGTTCTGCTGTTTGATCTCCAGCCGCTCGCCGACCTGCGGATTGAGCTCCGCCGGCACCTGGGCGCGGTCTACCTCCAGCATCATTTCTTCACGGTGCGGTCCGTAGGCATCTTCGGCCGGGATCTTGACGGTCTCAGAATCGCCCGGATTCATCCCGTCTACGGCACGATCGAATCCAGGGATTACCTGCCCGCCACCTAGGGTGAACTCCAGCGGCTCGCGCCCTGATGAGGTGTCAAAGACCGTTCCATCATCGAGCGTACCCGTGTAGTGAACTCTCACGGTGTCGCCAGTGGCTGCTTGCGCCATGCGGCACTTTCCTTTCGCGTATTTGGGCTACCCGGTAACCCAGAGTCGGATGGCGAAGATGATCACGGTCACCGTGACCACGCCCTTCACCCAGCGGTGTCCTTTCAGCGCGGTGAGCCGGACTCCAAGCTGCCCACCGATCACGGTCCCAGCGGCCAGCACCAAGCCGAGTGTCCACACGACCTTCCCCTGCCAGGCAAAAATCGCCAGGGATAGGGCCGTGAAGGCCAGCACGCAGAGGACCTTGATGGCGTTACCGCGGACCAGGTCGAGGCCAGCCCACGTGGTTGCCGTGAGGATGAGGAATCCGACGCCGGCTTGAACGAAGCCGCCATACAGCCCGACGATGAAGAAGGCTACCGCCAGTCCGGTAACGGATGAGGAGGACAGTTCGTCGGCGCCTTTGCCTTCCTTATCCGGCAAGTTGTCCTTGCGCAGCAAGGTCACCAGAGTAATCGCCACCATGAGAAAGGAGAGGATGCGGCGAAAAGCCAGATCGCTCACGATCAGTGCTGCGAAGGTCCCGAAGCCCGCTCCAACGGTGGCGGGCACGGCCGCGTAGAGGGCCCACTTCCAATTCAGCACGCGGTAGCGATGAAAGCCCCAAACGGCGCCTACGTTCTGCAGTAGGATGCCGACCCGGTTGGTGCCGTTGGCGACTGTCGCCGGCAAGCCCATGAAGATCAGAATCGGCAAGGTAAGAAACGAGCCACCACCGGCAATCACGTTCAGCGTCCCGGCAACACAGCCGGCGAGAAAGAGCCACAAGAACGGCAGCCACTCGGTCATGACATTGAGCGCTTCACCTGAGACTCACCGGTTGTCGGCGGGGAGGGTGATCATCGCCGGATGTTCCCGACTACTGTTCTTGCTGCCGTTGCTGCGGAGGAAGGACGATGGACCCCCATGTCGGGTAGTCCAGGTCACCGGGCTCCCATTGCGGGTTCGTGTAGGGATTGGGCAGGACCGGCGGCTCGACGTCGGCGGGGATGGACGAAATGTAGACCTTGCCGTCCATCATCTCTTCGAACTCCTCACGCATGGCTACCAACGTCTCGGGCTGTTGCATGAGGTCAATCGCGGTGGCGGCGAGAACCTTGGCGGCGACCACCATCCCCTTGGCGCCGATCGGTGACCCGGAGCACGCGACGTTCGCCCAGTTGTGCCCCGGCGTGCCCTTCACGAACGTCGTGACGCTTAAGCTGACCTCGGGTGCCACCAGCGATACCTCGGCGACGTCGGTCGAACCGGAGCCAATGTAGGTGTCGAGGTCACGCTTCCTGCCTGGCTTGAGGGGTGAAAGCTCCTCATCCAAGCCCTTCTCCTCCAGGCCTGTGGCCTTCTGGATTTGGCGCGCGAACTCCTGCTCCTCCTGAGTAAAAACGGGCGGGCCGATGAGCTGCAGGTTGGCATGCATCACCTTGGCCCCGGTCTCGTTTTGCCTCACATGGTTGATGGCCGTGTAGAGGCGCATCTTGTGCTCGGTGCCGGTCGCCATCGCAGCCGCCTCGACAATCTTCTGCATGCGCTCGTACATCTCATCGACCATCTCACGCGTGCCACCACGCAAATAGACCCAGGCCTTGGCGAAGCCCGGCACGAT
Source organism: uncultured bacterium (assembly GCA_937922775.1). Taxonomy (GTDB): domain Bacteria; phylum Acidobacteriota; class UBA890; order UBA890; family UBA890; genus CALAKE01. The sequence continues at coordinate 5,074 of CALAKE010000528.1, forward strand.
GTTGGGGGCTTCCCCGCCATCCATGATCACGTAGTGGATGCGCGCAGAAGGATGCAGGTGCTCGCGGTAGTAGTTGGTCATCACACCCATGAGCTCGATCGCATCAAGAGCTGAGCGCCCTTGCCACGGGGCCCCGGCCGAGTGCGCCGTCTTGCCATAGAAGGCGACCATGAAGGAGGTCAGGTCGTTCCCCCACTCACCGGTAGAGACTCTATTCTCGTCGCCCGGGTGCCAGTCGAGCGAAGCGTCGAGGTCATCGAATAGGCCCGCGCGTGCCATGTAGGCCTTGCCAACGACTCCCTCTTCGTTCGGGGTTCCGAAGAGCACGATCGTTCCCTGGACCTCACCAGCCTTGATGGCCTCAGCAACCGCCATGGCGGCGCCGACGCTGCCCGCACCGAACAGGCTGTGGCCGCAGCCATGACCCGCGCCGCCCTTGACGCGCGGCTCCTGCCGCGGCACGGGATTCTGCGACAAGCCACCCAGGGCATCGTACTCGGCCAGGATACCGATCCTCGGGCGGCCGGATCCGTAGCTCGCAACGAACGCAGTCGGCATCCCAGCCACGCCACGCTCCACGTCGAAGCCTGCCGTCTCCAGTGCATCGGTCAAGTACTCGGCAGAGCGGTACTCGAGCATGCCCGGCTCAGCGAGTTGCCACAGAGTCTCGTTCATGTGGACGAGATCCTCGGCGTGCTCGTTCACCCAATCGGTCGTCAGCTGCTTCGCCGAGCTCATTTCTGCAGTCGGCGGGGTGATGTCGTCACGATTCTGAGGCGGCAGCGCGAATGCAGCCGGTGTGGCCAGTGCAATTGCGAGCAACATTACGAGGCAGGTACGGCGCGAGAGCTTCATGGTCCCTCCCGTGGCTGAATACCATAAGCACAGCGAATGAAAACGCGGCATGAGACTACAACATGCCCCCTCATGTCCGCAGATCTCGGGGCGGTCATCATGTCTTCTCGTTGAACCCGAAGACGAATCGGGACAGTATCTCGGGACTGTCCCGGATCGGGCAGCCCATCGTCCCACGAGCTAAGATGCAAATCACCCCACAGACGGCAGGTCCGGCATGACCCCAGTGATTATCGGTGTCGCAGGAGGAACAGGCTCCGGCAAGACTACGGTCGTCCGCGAGATGGTTCGCGCGGTGGGGCAGGAGCATGTCGCGGTCATCGAGCACGATTCCTACTATCGAGATCGTAGCGAGCTCGCGCTCGAGGATCGCGCCCTACTGAACTACGATCACCCGGACGCTCTTGAAACGGATCTGCTCATAAGCCATCTCGAGGAGCTCCGCGCCGGCCGCCAGGTCGAGGTTCCGAGCTACGATTTCTCTCAGCACGCTCGTGTTGAAGCGACTCGCACTGTCCTTCCGGCCCGGGTGGTTCTTGTCGATGGCATTTTGATTTT
>CALAKE010000529.1 GCA_937922775.1 uncultured bacterium
ACCAAGGCCCTTGTGCACAGTAGATATGAGGGAAAGAGGTTTCCATCGGTTCGCCTCCTCACCTGTCCGGAGCAGGGTGTCAGCGCTGCCCGCAATCAGGGCATCAGGGAATCATCGGGACAGTGGATCGCCCTTCTCGACTCCGATGACGCATGGGCCCCCAAGAAGCTCGAGCAACAGCGCCACGCTTTGCAGCGAAGCCCAGACCACAGAATCTGTCACACCGACGAGATCTGGATTCGTGACGGGAAGCGGGTGAACCAGATGAAGAAGCATGCCAAGCGAGGTGGCTGGATCTTCAAAGAGTGCCTGCCTTTGTGCTGCATCTCGCCTTCCAGCGTCATGATTCACCGCTCGATCTTCGACGAGGTCGGACTGTTCGATGAGGACTTGCCCGTTTGTGAGGACTACGATCTGTGGCTCCGCGTCACATGTCGATATCCCGTGCTACTCGTCGACGAAAAGCTGACGATCAAGTACGGCGGGCATCCGGATCAGCTTTCCCACAAACTCTGGGGAATGGATCGGTTCAGACTAGTTGCCATGGAAAAGGCCCTCGCCTCGGGTTATCTCGATGAAGAGATGAGGAAGGCGACAGAGACTACCCTGCGTAGCAAGCTGGACATCTACCTGCAAGGCGCCCGCAGGCGAGGACGGATGAGTGAGGTCAGAGCCTACGAGAAGCGCTTCGCCCAATTCCTCGGCAATTCTCTCGTGCAACCGGGTCGGTAGTCGATGGGAGCTACTGCCCCTCTTGCTCCTTGCGCAGCCAGAGGCTCATCAGATTGACCAAGCGGGCGAGCTCTCCATGCGTCGATGCCTGAGCCGTGATGTCTCGCAGCTCGATGCTTCGGAACCAGACGGCCTCCTCGCTGACCACTTCATAGAGGCGGACATAGCCATTCAGGCGGACTGGCGCCCGCTGTCCAAGCTCGTCAATCGAGATGATCAGGATGTATTGGGCCCACTGGGGATTGAGCACCACTCCGAAGAAGGGTGAATCAGAAAGCACACTCCTGAACGATCGCTCCAGCCGCATGATATCGGCGGCATACTCGTTGACCCGATCGGCACCCATCGGGTAGTCGGGCCGGCCGCTGATCGTGCCAGAGCCCCCGGACTCTGGATTACTGTTATAGGGCAGCTCCGCGAGAGCGTCGATTTCGTCCGTCTGGGCCGAGGTCACGAACACGGTGGCAGCCTTGATGCGCACCTCGAAATCATCAGGCGGTGGCGACTTGTAGAACATGTCAACAAACATCTGATTCATGTCCTGGCCGGCGAGCGAGGCGCGAATCGCCTGATCCCAGGCGGTCTCGTAGTCCTCGGCGCGCGAGGCGGCCACCGCTGCGAGTCGGTGGGTATGGCCGTGGCCCGGATTGAGCTCCGCTGCCCGCAACAGGGCGTCCCGTGACTCTGGGAACTGTTCCAGCAGTCCCAAGGCCCGGCCCTTTTGATACCAGGCTGCCCAATACTCTGGGTCGGCCTCGATGGCCAGATCGAGGCTGTCGATCGCTGCGACCAACTCCCCTGCCTCGATCTCCTTGACCGCTATCTCGGCAAGTCTGACCGCCTCGCCCTCCGCGCCGGGCGAAGATTGCCCAGCTTCCGAGGAGCCGCTCCAAGCCAGCAGGATAACGTGCAACGAACACAGAGCCAGCCGTATCGATCGTGGAAGCAGGCGCTCTCTCTCAGGAGCCTTCATGACACTCACATGGCAAGGGGGGAACGGCGGGCGAACACCTACGACCCATTCTGCCTTATCCTGGGCCAGCTGACACGGTGGTGCCAGTGTCACCGTGACCAGGGTTACCCCGAATCGGGGGCCCGAACGCACGTCTGGCGGTCCATCATCGAGGCAGCGACTCCGGCAGATCGGCGACAACGTACGCCATTACCGCCATGGCAGCGACAGATCGCGCGACCTCGTCGGGGTCGAGCTTGTCGATCGTGTCGGCCTCGGTATGGTGATACCAGAAGTAGCGGGACCCGTCGACGCTCAGACCCATTCCCGGCACCCCCAGTGCCATGATCGGTCCGATGTCGGCACCGCCTCCACCACGTGTGACCTGCCCCGCGTCGATTCGGTCCAGAAGACGCCCAACTTGCCGGACGATCTCGTAGGCGGCATCAGAGCCGGTGAAGCCGAATCCCGAGGGCTTGAAGACACCACTGTCACTCTCGATAGCGAGCACGTGGTCATCGAGCTCGTTGAGATGCTCGTCACGATAGGCATTGCCTCCGCGCAGGCCGTTTTCCTCATTCGTCCATAGCGCCACCCTTACCGTTCGCCTGGGTCGAAGCCCGAGATCCTTCATGAGGCGCACTGCCTCCCAGGCAGCGACGCATCCGCCACCATCATCCATCGCACCCTGTCCCACGTCCCAGGAATCACTGTGTCCACCCAGGACAACCACCTCATCCGGGAGCTCCGATCCGACGATCTCTGCGATGACATTGCGCGAGGGAACGTCAGCCAGGGTCTCCGCCTCCATTTTCAGGCGCACGACGACACGCTCGCCACGATTTTGCATGCGGTGCAGCATTTGGGCATCTTCGACTGTGAGCGCCGCGTGAGGAATACGGGGCACGTCATCCGCGTAGCGCATGCCACCCGTATGGGGAGAACGTAACGACACAGGCGTAACCGACCGAATCAAGCTAGCGACTGCACCAACCCTGGCTGCCTCCACCGCTCCCCTACCACGATACTGAACAGTCTCCCCATAGGTGGTAAAAGGCACGTCGTACAACACGATCTTGCCCTCCGCCTCTGAGGATCGGGCCGAGAGTTCATCAAAGCTGCTCACCACCAGCACATCGGCTGTGATTCCCGCAGCGGGAGTGCCGACGCTACCGCCCAAACCCAGCATCGGCAGGTTCTGCGGACGCGGCTCGATCAGCTCTGCCGATTCATTGCCGCGTACCCACCGCGGCACCATCACATCTTCGCCACGAACGTTCTCGAGCCCATCCGCCTCCATCTGCTCGAGGATCCAATCGAGGGCCAGCTCGAGGTTCTCAGTACCACTGAAGCGGGGGCCGAACTCGTCCACGAGAAGGGCCAGGCGCTCGTAGGCACGATCATCAGCCATCGCCGCATCGATCAGGCGATCCGCCACCTCTCCATACTGTTCACCGATATCGGCGGCTTGCTCGGCGGCTCCAGTGGCGACCGCCGGCAGAATCTGAAGGGAAGCCACTGCCACGAGAAGAGAGACATAAGCCGTAGTCCTCATTACCACTCTCCAGTTGGATAAAGCAGTCGAATCGAGTTCAGGAGGTCGGGTCAGGCGACCATAGCGCCTGAGGGGCGCAGGCGCTAGAGGCTGCCACGCGGCAGTGATCCGAATGGAAGTCCTCAGATATGGATTCCCGGGGCGGAGGGGACAGCGGTCAGGTGGCTACTCAGACCTTAGACCCAGCTTGTTCATCAACATGATCATCGAAAGGGCGGAGTTCTTCGTGGTGATGACCTTGAAGACCTCCTCGTTATCTTCGATGACTCCTTGCAAGAAATGCAGGATGTCCGCCAACGGCATGACACGGAAGTTCCTACCTTTCGGATCGGGCCGTGTTCCGCCGAATGCCACG
>CALAKE010000530.1 GCA_937922775.1 uncultured bacterium
CCCACTTGGGCTCGGGCATCTGGTCATAGAGCCGCTTGACGATCGGCGCCATCTTCAGCGTGACCGTGCCCGAAACGATCATCAGATCCGCCTGGCGTGGTGTGGCTCGGAAGACTTCCATGCCGAAGCGGGCAATATCGAAGCGAGGCCCGCCCGCGGCGATCATTTCAATCGCGCAGCAGGCAAGACCGAAGGTCATCGGCCAAATCGACGACTTTCTCGTCCAGTTGAGGAAGTCGTCAACGGTCGTGGTGAGGATGTTGTCTTCGAACTTGTGCTCGACTAGACCCATTCGAGAGCCTCACGCTTCCATGCATAGAAGTAGCCGAATACGAGGATGGCGACGAAGATGAACATCTCGATCAAGCCGAACCACATCAGGCTCTTGAACTGCACGGCCCACGGAAACAGGAAGATCGTCTCGACATCGAATACGAGGAACAACATCGCGACGATATAGAAGCGGACCGAGAAGCGCTGGCGGGCGTCGCGACGCGGCTCGATGCCGCATTCGTACACCTCGAGCTTGCCGCCACTCTGGACCGGCGTGGGCCTCAGGAAGCGACCCAGGATCATGGCGCCGGCCACCAAGCCGATCGCCGCGAAAGCGAAAAAGACTATAGGGAGGTAAGCAGCCATATGCGAGAACTCTGCTCAGTAGACCCTTGGCATAGAGATGAAAAGGGCGGCGCCCCAGGCCAAGGCAACTTCTACCATAGGGCCCCCGAACTGTCAATCAAGTCGCTCCGCACGACGTCCTGTATCTCATTGATATAAAAGCACTTGTGGTCCTCGAGCTGAATTGGAAACCGGTCCGACAGAGGCAGCACCAGCGACCTCAACTTCTCAGCGTCCAGACAAGAGGAAGCCACAGCTCTCGAGCCAGTGGCAAGCGGCGTCCGCTCAACAGGATGTCGACCTCGTCGACACCGATCGTGGTTTCGAGCAAATGGTACAGTTGATGCAACTGCTCGACCTGCTGCAGCGTGAACGTGGTGTGGTGTCGGGCAATCTCTCCCGGCATGGCAGCGTCCACGGCTTTGTGATCCGCGGCGGCAGTTTCCAGCTCAGACGCCGCGGGTCGAGCCGGCTGCTCGAGCTCAGGGTAGACGAGAGTCACCGTCAGCGGGCCGGCAGTGTGTTCCGGGTAGAGTAGTGCGGCCATCTCTGGCGTCAGGCTTGCCAGGAGTGCAGCATCTTCCTTGGAGAGCGACAATATGTGCGTCGTTCTTTCCCCGGCAGGGGTCGCGGGCGCGGGCCCGTGACCAAGGGAGCCGGATCCAGCAGGTTTGTCATTCGAATCGGAGACGGGCCCCATGGCGGCGCAGCGTAACAAGGCAACAGCGGGACAGCAAGAGAGCATTCTGCGGCAGCTACCGGCGGTCGACCGCGTCCTGGAAAACGGCCAGATCCTCGACTGGGCCAGAGAGCGGGGGTTCGATAGGCGCTTCCTGCGCCTGGCCGCGAATCATTTCCTCGATGACCTGCGCAGCGGCATTCGGTCGGGTCGAGTTGACGCCAATCATCTCGAGGAGCGTCTCGCCCATTTGGCCGAGGGTGTCGCCACGTCCGCCGAGTCCCTGCTGCAGCTCAACCTGTGCGCGGTCATCAATGCCACGGGCGTGGTCGTCCATACGAATCTGGGTCGCTCACCGTGGAGCGCGGCTGCCGCAGACCGGGTGGCTGCCTTGTCTCGTCGCTACCTGAATCTGGAGTTCGACATCGAGGCCGGCAAGCGGGGTGGCCGAGACGCACCGGTGGAGCGCCTCTTCCACCAGATACTCCCCGATGCCGGAGTGGCGGTCGTCAACAACAACGCCGCCGCGGTGCTCCTCGTCCTCAACACGCTGGCCGATGGCAAGGAAGTTGTTGTCTCCCGCGGCCAGCTTGTCGAGATCGGTGGCTCCTTTCGGATTCCCGAAGTGATGGGCAAGAGTGGGTCGATTCTCCGTGAGGTAGGTACTACGAATCGCACTCACAGATCCGACTACGAGGCGGCAATCAACCCGAACACGGGTCTCCTGCTGGCTGTGCATCCGAGCAACTATCGAGTCGTCGGATTTACCGAAGGCGTCTCCCTCGAGGAGCTCGTGGAGATCGGCAGGGCTCACGGCGTCCCGGTGGCTGAAGACATGGGCAGCGGCAACCTTCTGGATCTCAGCCCCTTCGGGATTCCTCACGAGCCCTCGGTGGGCGATCGGCTAGCCTCTGGCGTCGACCTGGTGACCTTCTCTGGCGACAAACTTCTCGGCGGCCCCCAAGTCGGATTCGTCGCGGGCAAGCCGGAGTTCGTTCAGCGCACGCGGACCAATCCACTGTTTCGTGCTCTGCGCTTGGACAAGGCGACTTTCCTTGCCATCGAGGCAACTCTCGCAGCGTACGTCGCGGGCCAGCTCGACGAGATTCCCACTGTGGCCATGCTCAAGGCGCCCCGCGATGTCCTGCAGCGACGTGCCGAAGCTCTCGCGAAACGACTGTGCGCCGAGGTTCCCGAGGGGCGAGTCAAGATCGACGTCGTCGAGGTCGATTCCCGCGTCGGCGGTGGCGCTGCCCCGGAGACCGATCTGCCGTCCTATGCCGTCTCGCTGGAGTCGGAGGAGGGTCCGAACCGTCTGGCCACGGCCCTGCGCCTTTCCGACCCTCCGGTCATCGCCCGCATCCTCGAGGATCGGCTCGTCATGGACCTACGCACGGTCCAGCGCGACGAAGAGGATGACCTGGTCGCCGTAGTCGCCTCGGTCCTGACTGCGGATTAGCTACCCGCAGGTGGCCGGTCGGCACGGGGTAATCACCTTGACGGACAGTTCACTCGCGGTAGGAGTACTTGCCCGTCCGGTATCCGCATCGCCGCTCGCTCAAGTGTCCGCTGCGGCGATCACCCCGCGCCTCCCTGAGTCCATGGGTGAGCACTCACGATTGGAGTTGCTGCCCCTCGAGTACCGGCAGACCAGCCTGGCCTCGACCCTCGCCTCGGTCGGCTAGCTCCCGCCACGGCGTTCCCTGGCTACCATCCTCCCAGCTCTCGGAGCCACACGGCCTTCGCTCCCGGGAAACATTAAAAGTCCTCGTGGCTGGACGGCAGACTCCGGAAGAACGAGTGTTGGAGAATGACTCCGCTCCCTGCAAGAACCGAAGGAGTCGGGTCATGATAC
>CALAKE010000531.1 GCA_937922775.1 uncultured bacterium
CAGCGTGGTGTCGTGGGCGCGATAGACCTCACCCATTCCGCCCGCGCCCAGCAGCTCCACGATCTCGTAATGGTTGAGAGTGCGCCCAATCAACCCAATCACCTCAGTTCCTCGATCCAATTGAGAACCAGGCGCAGCTCCGCCGATTCGATTCCGGCCATATTCTGCTGCACCATGACAAAGCTCTCGCCGTCGGGCGCCACGTCGTAGTTGCGACCGTACCAGGGAGTTTGCACAAAGCGGCCCTCGAAGAGGAGCCTCGGTTGGCCGGGCCGAAACTGCGGCCCCTGGACGATGTCCACCACCATCATTCGGAAGCCCATCTCATCGCGGTAAAAGAGCTCGGTGCCGTCCGGGGACCAAGCCGGCTCGATGCCACCGCCCGTCGAGATTTGCCACTTGCCCCTGAGGTCCGGGAAGGATCTCACGTAGACCTCGAATTGCCCGGACTCGTCGGACGAGTAGGCGATCCAGTGTCCGTCAGGCGACAACTCTGCCAGGAGCTCCATAGAGGGCGAATTCAGGAGTGGGCTTGCCTCGGTGTCTTCGCCCGGCCGGAACATCATCACGTCCCACTTGGTGTCGGGATGGTCGTTCTGCTGCAGGATGAGCGTGCTGGCGTCCGGCGACCAGTCATTAGCCTGCTGCGGATAGAGGTTTTCGATCAGGCGCTCGGGATAACCACTGCCATCTGTGGGCACCTTGAATATCGAGGAAATTCCCACATCCGGCAATAGGGTCTGGAATGTCACACTCTGACCATCAGGCACCCACTGGGGCCACCAGGCGCCCATATCGATATTCAGCGGCGTGAAGGTGTCGCGCTCCAGATCGTAGATCCAAAGCCTCGGGTCAGATTCGATCGACTGTGAAGAGATGATGATTCGTCGACCGTCGAGGGAAAAACGCGGGCCTTGCGCGCGGTCCAGCTCGTCCCCGATGGGCGTAGCCGTCCCCTTACGGTCGACTCTCTGGAGGCTCACGGTCGTTGCGAGGGGAGGACCTGAGACGTAGGCGAGCGTGCCGTCGTCAGCGACGGAGAAGTGTGCGAAAGTCGGGTTCCAGGGGAATCCCATCAACAGGCCATCGAGGACCGGAACAGGGCTGCCGGTGATCTCACCACGATCGGCGTCAAACGGTACGACCATCAGTGACCCATCCAGGCCATAAGCCAGGTGTCCGGAGGGCAAGTACCTGGTGTTGCTTCCGCCTTGGAACAAGATCTTGCGCGCCCCCGTTTCGAGTGAAAGCAGCTCCACGCGCTGCGCTACTCCTCCCCCGTCCTGGATCGTGAAGACGACCTGGCTGCCATTCGGCAAGACCTCTGGATAGAGAGGCCACATATCCCCCTGACTCCGATCGACGACCGCCAGCACCGTTTCGGGCTCGCCTCCCTCGGCCGAAACTCGCCGAATCTCGTAGCTGATTGGATCTGCATAAACGATGGTGTCATCCTCGAGCCATTCCGCTCCGTGGACGAGAGTCGCCGTGCAGATCGGCCAAGCCTTACCACCGGCCACGGGCACCTTCCAGATCTGGCCTTCGGCTTCGAAGCCCAGCCACTGCCCGTCCGGCGAGAAGAAGGGCAGTCGCGCGTTCTCGGCACCTTCCACGGCTACCGGCTCGACCGAATCGAGACGCCGCAGGTAGATCTGCCCGAGTGTCCCCTCCCCTTCCACGTAGGCCATCATCGTTCCATCACGGGACAATTCCACGATCGAGCTAGAGGGTTCTGTCCCGAGGGCAAGTTGTTCGGTGGGCAGGTCGAATCTCGCGACAGCGGGGGTATTGGCGGTCGGCTGGGGTCGCGTCGCCAACCACGCGACGAGGATGAGGGAAATGGCGACAACCGCCCAGAGCAATGCGCGCATCCATCGCTGTGCGGGCCCGCCAGCTCCTCGCCCCTGTACGGCCTCGTCCAGCGCGGCTTTCTCGAGCGCCGCCTGCTCTGGCGCTTCTTCGAGCTCCAGCCAGACATCGCCCATGTCGTGCATCCGGCGCTTGATGTCCTTGTTCAGGCAACGTCGCAGCAGCGTGCGCACGGACGGCGGCGTCGCGGCGGGAAGGGCATCCCATTCAGGATCGGCCCTGAGAATTGCTGCCAGCGTGTCTGAGATCGTGCTTCCCTGGAACGGTTTCTGGCCGGTCAACATCTCGAAGAGAACACAACCAAACGACCATATGTCTGTACGCTTGTCGAGCGGCTTCACCCGCGCCTGCTCGGGCGACATATAGGCGGCGGTTCCGAGGATCATGCCCGTCTTCGTCGCATCGGCCATCGTCGGTGACTTCGTCAGGTCGGGCGACGATTCGCTCGCCGGCGTCTCCTCGACGTAGGCCTTCGCCAGTCCGAAATCCAGCACCTTGACCTGGTCGTCGGGCGTGATCTTGATGTTCGCGGGCTTCAGGTCACGATGGATGATGCCCTTGTTGTGGGCCGCCTCCAGCGCCTCGGCGATCTTTTGCGCGAAGCCGAGCGCCTCCTCGACTTCCAGCCGGCCGACCGGCGAGCCGCCAGCAGGTTGGCCGCTCGTCAGGTGCCCCCTCTCGAGCCCGCTCGCCGCCAGTCGCTCCGCCAGCGTGTCGCCCTCGACTAGCTCGAGCACCAGGTAGCGCACCCCATCGGCCTCTTCCAGACTGTAGATCGATGCAATGTGTGGGTGGTTCAACGAAGCAAGAAGGTGAGCCTCTCGCTGCAGGCGAGCCAGCCGCTCGGGTTCTTGCGCAAGGTCCGCTGGCAGCACCTTGATCGCGACGTCGCGCTTCAGCGTGGTGTCATGGGCGCGATACACCTCTCCCATGCCACCGGCGCCCAGCAGCTCGATGATCTCGTAATGAGCGAGAGTTCGCCCGAGCATGAACCTTTGCCCTCCCGAGGAAAGTCAGACTATGAAATCTGAATTGAGAACCGTACGCAAGAGCTAGGGGAGTGTCTGCGGCTATCGGTAGACCTCGCGGCGGTGCCCGATGCGAATCACGAGCACGACCAACTCGTCACCCAAAACCTCGTACACGACGCGATACCGGCCGACGCGCAGGCGGCGGAGCCCCGAGAACTCGCCCTTCAGGGTGCCACCGGCGTTGGGTTCTTCTGCAAGCTGATCGACAGCATCAATAATCCTTCGGCGATCAGCCGCCGGAATACGCTGCAGCGATTTGACAGCGCTCGACTTAATCTTGACTGAGAATTTCACGCTTGACGTCTGCCCAGTCGAGAACCACGTCGGACGGATCCTGTAACCGCTCCAAGGCAAGATGAAGATCTTGCAGATCGTCGAGGTAATACTCGATAGCTTGCCGGACGACTTGGGCACGGGTGCGCTTGAGGCGCCTCGCAGCGTCGTCAAGCTCCTCG
>CALAKE010000532.1 GCA_937922775.1 uncultured bacterium
TGGGCGCTGCGCTCGGCGGCCTCCGGACCATCGTGACGATGAAGCACGTCGGCCTCAACGTCGCGGCCGACCCGTTCATGGTCTTTCCCTACGCCGGGACCAACGCCGGATTCGTCGTGCTGGTGGCCGACGATCCCGGCATGTACTCGTCGCAGAACGAGCAGGACAGCCGCTATTTCGCCAAGATCGCCAAGGTCCCGTTGCTCGAGCCAACCGACACGGCCGAGGCACGGGATCTGGTCGGCACCGCCTTCGAGCTCAGCGAGCGTTTCAAGACGCCGGTCATGTTCCGCACGACGACGCGCCTGGCCCATACGCGGGGCATCGCGGAACGAGGCGAGCGCACGGAAGCGCAGAACGAACCCTTCTCGCGCAAGGTGAGCCAGTACGCCATTCCCGCGTACGCCCGCTTCCGTCGCCCTGAGCTCGAACAGAAGCTCAACCAGCTACGTGAGTTCGCGGAAACCTACGAGGGCAACGTCATCGAAGAGGGCGACCCGAAGGTCGGTATCGTCACCCACGGCATTCCCTACCAGTACGTCAAAGAGGTCCACCCCGACGCGACGATCTTCAAGCTCGGCATGCTCTACCCGCTCCCCGAGAAGAAGCTGCGCGAGTTCTGCGAGCGCTTCGATCGGGTGATCGTGGTGGAAGAGAGCGAGGGCTTCATCGAGCAGGAGATGGCCGGCTTCGGCATCACCAACGTGGTCGGCAAGGAGCTCTTTACCAATATCGGCGAGCTCAGCACCGACCTGGTGGCAGCCGGGCTCAATGGCAAGCCCGTACCCTCCGATTTCACGGGCGAGGCGGCGATTCTGCCGCGTCCGCCGGTGCTGTGCGCCGGCTGCGCCCACCGCGGTGTGTTCGGCACACTGCAGAAGCTGGGAGTCTTGGTGGCCGGCGACATCGGTTGCTACACCCTCGGGTGCCTGCCCCCCTATGAGGCCATTCACACCACCTTCTGCATGGGCGCGAGCATCGGCAACGCCACGGGATTCCACAAAGCCGGCGAGAAGAAGGTCGTGGCGGTCATCGGCGACTCGACCTTTCTGCACGGCGGCTTCCCCGGCCTGCTGAGTGCCGTCTACAACAAAGTACCCACAACGACTATTCTGCTCGACAATGGCACCACGGGCATGACGGGCCACCAGGAACACCCGGGAACGGGGCACACGGTGGAGGGCGACTCGGCCCCGGCGGTGGACTACGAAGCCTTGCTGAAGGCGATCGGGGTCGCGCACGTGAAGGTGGTCGACCCGTGGGACCTCGAGGCCACGGAGAGCGCCATCGTGGCTGGACTCGAGCATCAGGGCCCGGCCGTCATCATCGCCCGGCGTCACTGCCGTCTGCTACCGGAAGAGAAGGCGGCCGCGAGAGAGACCTTTCACGTCGAAGTCGACGAGTGTATCCACTGCGAGCTGTGCTTCGAATCGGGCTGCCCGGCCCTGGTTTGGGAGGATGACTACCCTTACATCCGAGAGTGGGAGTGTGCCGGATGCTCGATGTGCGCCCAGATGTGCCCGGTCGAGGCCATCGTCACGTCGGAGGGACACTAGGATGGCAACGACGAGCGTTCTGATCGCCGGCGTCGGTGGGCAGGGAGTCGTCCTGGTCAGCGAGTTGCTGGCCCTGGCCGCATTGGCGGCTGGTGAGGACGTCAAGCAAGGCGAGTTCCACGGGGTCGCGCAACGCGGCGGCGCGGTCTTCAGCCACGTCCGCTTCGGCGACAAGGTCCACTCCCCGATGGCGCCCCTGGCAACCGTCGACTACCTGGTGGCTCTCGAGAAGCTCGAGGCCCTGCGCTACGCCCACTACCTGAAGCCCGCGGGCACCGTGATCATCAACGAGCACACGGTGGAGCCGATCCGCCTCGCCGACCAGCGCCCCTACCCCGACGACGCCATCGAGTTCCTCTCCGGCAAGGGCTTCGACGTAGTTCCTGTGGCCGCCACGGAGCTCGCCATCGAGCTGGGCAACCATCGCGCCGCCAACGTCGTACTGCTGGGCGCGCTGGCCGAAAAGCTCGAGATCCCGAGCGAGATCTGGGAGCAAACGATCAACCAACGCATTCCCGAGCGCTTTCTGAGCCTCAACCAGGCCGCCTTCGCCGCCGGCGGTTCGGCTCTGCAGAGTGGTGTAATCGCCACCTGATCGCAGGCGCAAGGCTTTGGCATTTCGCCCCTTACGGAGCTAGCTTGAGAGCCTCATATCCTGACTCTCAAGCTGGCCGGATCAACAGGGCCGCGCAGACTATTCCCAGGTGATTCGCCAGAGAATCAGGAAAGGATTGTTTTCTTGATCCTCATAACTCGTAACGAGGTAGTCACCAGCGACATCAAAGGCGAGGTCCTTCCGCCTAACGTTTTGTGCCGGAAGACTAGTGCTCCCCAGGAAATCACCGGCCAGATCGAACACATCAAACACAACGTTGGCATCCCCTCCCCGGGCGGTACGTGAACCGCCCCGGGATTCCCGGAGGCTCCAATCCTTGAGAGGATGGGGTGCATGGGAAGAACAAGGAGTTGCTCATCGCTGATGGCAATCAGCGCATCGATCTGGGTAACTCCACCGGCTGGAACACGCATGGTCGAACCACCACCGGAGTTCGCCAGGGGCTGGCAACCGGAGGCCTCAGAACGCTGAAAACCAAACCTCCAACTCAGAGATGCGGGAGCAATCGGTCGAGCAACTGGCGATAGCTCGCTCTCCTCGCGGCATCTCCCCTCGTCGTACCGCCCACGTGGATGATGTTTCCATCAGCATTGAGCAGGAAAAGGAAGGGAGGCAGGAGAACCTCTGACACATCTTGAACTTTGCGCTGCTCAAGCACACTCCCATCGCGGTCGTGCACCAAAGCTATCTCGATGTGGTTGACCTCTGCGAACGCCAATAGCCGCGCCCGAGACTCTCCCACCAAGATGCCTGTGACGTTCAACCGATCCACATAATCAGTTGCCAGGCTATTCCAGAAAGGAATCTCCTCGACGCAGGCGCAACTCGTAATCCCAAAGAAGATATACAGAGACCATCTCCCACTTGTGCTGGTGGGACCCAGTTCCACCATCTCCTCGCTGGTCAAGTTAGGCAGGGCAATTCGTGGGAATTGCTCCCCGAGTTTCTTCGCAGAGAGTCTCTCGGTAGACCTGGGGATTCGCTCCTGTAGCCGGGATACCTGCGCCTTAAGGGCCTGGTTGTCTCCTGAGACTCTGCGCAACGAGCCCGCGAGCACAAGGACAAGGAAAGCAAGTCCCGCGTAGACGAGAATATCTACCCAGAAACGTAGTCCAAATCTTTGCTCTTTCGCAGACAATCTTCTATCCCGAGCTTTCGAGGAGCGTGTTGTTCAGCTCATAGGCTGAGAGCGTGATGCGGCCCACGTCGGATTCCTCGAAATGCCAGAAGTGATGTTTGCCATCCAACTCATTCGCGAACCGTCCGGGCGCACAGGTCCCGTAGGTCAGTAGTGTCCCGTCCTCCCTGTAAACATCCAGAAGATAGGCGCAGTCCGAGGACGTTCTATTCTTCTGCTCGAACATAACGAAAACCAAGCCCCGGGAGGCCAAGATACGGGCTAGCACAGTGTGTTCTTCTGCGGCCAACCGCTCCATATCCTTGAGAAAATCAGGGGTTTCATAGTCCTGGAGCGAGGGCTTCGAAGGTCTAAAGGGCCTCACTGATGGAGACGCGAGTGGGAATCGCGCGATATAGGATCCGTCCTGATCGAATACGAGAAGCTCAGGTACCAGAGTATTCCCCGTAAAGAGCCTTCCTTCGCCGTTGACTGCCCCGTGCCAAGTAGCCACAAGGTACTCGTTCGGAATCGCGTCACTGATGACTGGTGCGCCAGGGCTCTCAAGTCTAAGTATCTGTAGCGGTGAGCCATGGCGTCCTTTGACACTCCTATCGGGACGCCAGCCGAATCCTATGAGCTCGTGACGAGTAGAGGACCCCCGATAGTACACTTCGGAGAAGTAGTCTGGCACCTTGAAAGTGTCCAGGTAGTCGAGATCTCTTGTGAACACTGAGATTGAAAGAGCCCTCGCATCGTGGACGAGTACATTCCCCGTTTGCGACTGAGCCGCGATCGCAACGGGGCGTTGGAATTGCCCTGGCCCCTGACCATGTCCGCCGGCCTTGGCGAGAAGAGTACCGTCTCGCCGGTACGCGAGAACTCCAGCCTGTTGCGGATCAAGCACATAAATACCTTCGGCTGCTACTACAACTGCGGCTGGATTGAAGATCGGATCCGCCGCATTCCCTTCGATAGTCGTGACGACAGGATCGCGAAATAGCTGTCCAAACACCATCTCACGAGCAACTACCTCCCGAGTCGACCCATCTTCTGCTCCCATACATCCGACGACTGCGAGAGCACTTGCGAGAACTAGTAGGTATGCTGGCGGTGGACGGTACTCTAGCTCCGGAACTCTGACGAACATGGCTGAGCGCCCCTCACTCCACTGTGAAGCCATCTAGCTAAGGGTCATTGCAGGCACAAGAACTCCGTGCCTCTTGGGCTCCTCAACTTGCCTCTAGCACTCGGGGGGATAGCAAAACTCCGTCCCGTCACAATCCTGTTGCGGGCAATCGCATCCGGGACCGCCGGTGTCCTCGAGGCAAGAGATGATGTAGCCTCCGGAACACATGTCTCGTACTGCCGAGATTTCGCACTCGCCAGGCGTAGCGGCAACCTCTGCGACATGATTGAGTGCCGTGAGCGCAATGCCGCCTACGACCAGCAACACGGAAACGCGGGCAATCAGAAGCACCAGTGTTGTTGAGACCCTGCTCATTCCTTGTCCTCCTTCGTGTCGGCGCGCATTGGCGCCCAGCGAGGGGAAACCACCAATTGGTGAGTTGCCCCGGGTTTGCTCATGCTTCCAATCCGGAGGCTGAGATTTCCCTCCTTCCGTCGCCGCCTTCGCGTTCTCTGGTCAGGAGTGTCACCTGACCGGCCTGGTTGCGGGAACCAATCCGGACCAGGCCAGCCAGATTCCGTTCAGAGGAAAGACAGCCCCTATACATAACTAGTCAGCAGGCGGCGGATTTTTCACGAATTCGCGAAAAAAGTTGAAGAAATCCGCGTTTTGGGTGAAAAAGATCCCTCGCGGTGACTTGTTACATATAGGGGACCAGTTTGCAGGAAGGTATGGCTAGCCGGATGCAGCAGTTGTCCTTCCGGACGCATCTGATCCGCCTCTGGAAGTCGAGGTATGCGGCCTGGGTACGGCATGCCAGGCAAGGGACTGCTTCGAAGGCCGATGCCGAGGATGCCGTTCAGGCTGCAGCGCGCGATTGCCTGCAGGTTGATCCCGAGGTCAAAGATCAAAAGCATGCCAATGCGTACATGTACGTCGCCATCCGGTCAAAGGCTCGACCGCGTAGACGACGGAGTAATCCTGGTGGGGCAGCGGGAACGATACCTTGGGTGCGCAGGAAACCAGTTGAGCCCTCAGCCCCGTCCCCGCTCGATATCGCACTCCGAGCAGAGGGAGATGAAGAGGACCGGAGGCTGCGCGAGCTCGCCAAGCGGGCTCTGGAGAAGCTCGATCCGGAACTGAGAGAGGCTGTTGACTTGGTAGTGCTCAGGGAGCCGAAGCTGCCGCTCAGAGCTGTTGCCAAGATCCAAGGGGTCTCGGTGAGCACTGTGCACAGACGGGTCCAGAGAGCTCTAGATTCTCTTCGGAATATCGATATGGCCATCGGCGGCTCCCCGGCGGAAAACAATGATGACGACACAGGATGAGCACCCCAACATCGAGGAATCTGTAGATTGGGCTCGTGGCCTGCTCTCGCGTAGACGCCACAAAGAGATCCGGCGTCACTGTGAAACGTGCCCAACCTGCAACATGCGCTTGGCGAAGATCCTCATCATCAGAACAGACGATCGTCGCCGGATGAGAAGGCGGGCAAAGCGCCGGCTGCAGCTCCAGATGGCCGCGGCTGTTCTGCTCATCATGGGTGCAGGTGCGGTCCTTCTCGCGAGCGGCTATATCTCGGACCCGGCCTCAGATCTCGCTGCACTGGCAACGACGGAGACTATTCCGCAGTCACATGTCGGCCTCAGGTTTCGCCTTGCTGCCCCCGCCTCGCCGGGTGGATACGAGTCCGAGTTCAGAGCAGGAATGGAGGCTCTGGTTCGGGAAGACTACAGCGATGGCATAGCGATCCTCGAGAGCCTCCACGCGGCTCATCCGTCCGAGACCGAGATTTCCACCTATCTGGGAGTTGCGCTCTACTTGTCCGGTGATGATTCTGATCGCGCGAAAGCCCTTCTCGCCCAGGGAGGCTCGCATATGCAGGGCAGGGTCCGCCGGACGGCGACCTGGTACTTGGCCAACTCCTGCCTCAGATCTGGTGACGTTGAATCAGCCGTTCAACTTCTGAAGAGCATAGATTCCGAAGATACCGATGCCCGCTACACCCGATATGCTGCAGAGTTGCTCCGACGGATTCGCGGCGTCAGAACGAAATAGGACCGGAAGCCCCGTTTGTTCCCCGGCTCCTCATCGGTAGAGGTCGGCACTTCCGCCGCCTGCCGAGAGGAGCCCATGAT
>CALAKE010000533.1 GCA_937922775.1 uncultured bacterium
TCAAGGGAGCACCAGGTCCCGAACCGTCCTCGCAGAACGGCCCAGAGATGTGGGCGATGGAGCATTACATCCTGGGCCGTGTCTAGGCGGTCGGATCGAGTAGGGAAAGGAGGTAACCTAGCGACCCGTCCGCCCTATGGGAGCGTCCTGGGATTAGGACATCTCTCACGGTTTTGGTGCTCTGCTCTGATGCTCCCTGCGTGTTCACCTAGTAAGACGTATTTCGGGGGCATTCGGGAGCCGGATTAGGGTCGAATAACCCGGAGTGGCCAGGGCATTGGTCCACTATGGGTGAAGGATGGCTAGTAGATGCTTGCCACCCGCAGAGGAGTCCAGACTAGGTGTCCAGCGCGCGCGCCCACTTGATGACTTCGGCCTGCGAGTTCACGCCGGTCTTTCGGTAGATCGACTTGAGGTGGTTGCGCACCGTGTGCTCGCTGATGAAGAGCTGTTCGGCGATGTTCGCCACACGGTCACCCATGATCAGGTGATACAGCACTTCCTTTTCTCGCGGCGAGAGGTCGTCCAGCGCGGGGTGCCCCAGATCAACAGAGCGTAGGTCTGCGGCCGAGGCGCCGGTGATCGTGCGGAGACGGTGGGCGATTTCCTCCAGAGCGGGCACGACCTCGGCAGGGTTCGGCTCGACGCCGACGCGCTTGGCGGTCTGTACCGTCCCCAGGTCGACGATGATCGAGAAGGTCGCCTGGAGGACGCCTTCCTCGTCATGAAACTGCTGCGGGATCAGAAGTGCTGGAAAGGTTGTAGCGTCCTTTCGCCTGGCAACGATGAGACGGGCGCGGAGATCTCCCTCTCTGATTGCCTGTCCCTCGGCAAGGAGCAGGCCGAAATGCTCAGGGATCACCAGGTTCAGGCTCGGTTCGCCAACGACCTCTCCCCTTTCGTAGCCGACCCAGTCGAGCAGCCGCCTGTTCGCGAATAGGACGATACCGTCGAGGTCGCTGGCTATGAGGCCGCAGTTCATCGTCTCGACAACCGTCATCAGGTCGCGGTGTTCGGGCGCGAGCTCGGCGTCTTGGTTCTTCGGAACGTCCATGCCTGTTTCTCCCCTCCCGCGTCGCCTGGTGGAGTCAGGGGCTTGCATTGTGGCGAACATTCAGCTCCCGACGCCCGTTTTCCCATAGTCCGGCTGTCAGGTCAATTGCCACCCTGGCTATTTGGAAACATGATGATTCCTCGTGCCGTCTGCCGAGGCACGCGAGTGGGCGGATGTCCGATCGTGGGATCGACTTTTGCGCGATTGACCAGCCTTCTCACCTGCAACCGTTCTGTGGAGATCGGATAACCCCTGCAAAATCAGGATCTTCCGGTGGTTCGTAGCCGCGGCATGGGGATTGCATTTCCTCCGTGTGGGTAGGAGTCTGACAACAGCGAATTCGAAACTAGCAGGAGATTCTGAGTGCATGGATTGTGGCAGGACCTGAAGTACGGCGGGCGTTTGCTTCTGCAGCATCGTGGCTTCACTGCGGTGGCGGTCTTGTCCCTGGCGCTCGGCATCGGTGCCAACACGACGATATTCAGCCTCACCAACGCGGTGCTGCTACGCCCCCTTCTCGTCGAGGACGTGGGCTCGCTGGCGTCTGTTTTCACCACCTATATCGGCGGTGAGCGCCACAGCATCACCTCGTACCCGGACTACGAAGACCTGAGGGATGGCAACGAGGTTTTCTCGGAGCTCGCGGCGCAGGCATACATGCCGATGGGTCTACGAGGAACCGAAGGCACCGACGTTGTCATGGGGCAGCTCGTCTCCTGGAACTACTTTTCGACTCTCGGAGTGGAGCCTGTCCTCGGGCGCTCGTTTCGCCCTGAAGAGGACAAGACAGAGGGCACGCATCCCGTCGCTGTCCTGAGCCACAGAAGGTGGACCACCCAGTTCGGTGCCGATCCGGACGCGATCGGACAGCAGATATTCGTCAACGACTACCCGTTCACCGTGATCGGCGTCGCTCCGGAAGGCTTCCGAGGCCTGAGCGTGATTCTCGCGCCGGACATCTGGGTGCCGCTGCACATGACCGAGCAGGCGCTTCCCTATACCCCGCAGTTCGGCGGCCGCATCGATCCTTGGCTCTGGCTCGTGGGTCGCCTCAGGCCGGGGATCTCCGTCGACCAAGCTCAGGCCGATCTCGACGTCCTGTCGGCAAACCTGAGACAGGAATATCCCGAGCTCAACAGCAACAAGCGCTTCGAGGCCGTCGCAACGAAGGAAAATCGTATCGGCATGACCCCGACTGCTGGGGCGAACGGCTTCATCTGGATGCTGATGGGTGTCGTCGGCCTGGTGTTGCTCGTTGCAACGTTCAACGTCGCCAACCTGCACCTGGCGAGGGCGACCATTCGACAAAGAGAAATCGCTCTGCGGTATTCGCTGGGGGCATCCAGGGGGAGGATTCTGCGGCAAATGCTGACCGAGAGCACCGTGCTGGCGCTGCTGGCCGGTCTCGTGGGGTTGCTGATCGCGTTGTGGGCCACGGATCTGTTGATGGTGCTGATGCCCTCCTCAGCGTTCACCTTCGAGATCGACTACAGCTTCGACTGGCCGGTCCTCGGATTCACGCTGGTGATCTCTTTGCTGGCTGGCGCACTCTTCGGGATGGCGCCTGCACTCCAGACGATTCACCCCGATCAGGCCGGGGAGCTCAAAGAACAATCGGTTCAGCAAGGGCGCAGCTCGAAGAAGTCACGCCTGCAAAGATCGCTCGTCGTTGCCCAGGTTGCGTTGTCGCTTCTCTTGCTCATCAGCGCGGGTCTGTTTCTCAAGAGTTTGACCAAAGTGGTGGGGCTGGACCCAGGCTACGACCTGCGTGACGGCATTGTCGTGCACGTGAATCTCGGATACAGCCAGTATGGTGAAGAGGAAGGGCGGATGCTCTACGCACGATTCTTCGATCGCATCCGCGCCCTGCCGGGGATCGAGAAGGCCAGCATGTCGGCCTTTCTGCCGCTCGGAGAGAACCACGGGCGCCACGACACCTACATCGACGGCTACGAATTCGACCCCGACGAATACAACGCTTTCTTGCGCAATATGGTTAGCCCTGAGTACTTCGAGACCATGGGTATCTCCATTGTGCGGGGGCGTGCCTTCGATGACAGCGATCGCCAGAACAGCAAGCCGGTTGCGCTGATCAACGAGACGATGGCGGAGCGTTTCTGGCCGGATCGCGATCCTGTCGGTAGCAGAATCTTCGTGGATCTTGGCGTCGAGCGCGTGGTCGTCGGTATCGTCGAGGACGGCAAATACCGGGCCATGCTGGAGGACCCACAACCCTATGTATACATCCCTTTGAGCCAGGCTGAGTACCTCGAGCATCTCAACTTCGTGGTTCGCTCCGACGGCGACGCAAGCGGCCTGGTCGGGCTCGTGCAAAAAGAGTTCAGTCAGGTCGAGCCGAACCTCCCGCCGCCGCTCGTTCAGACCGTCGAGGAGCACATGCGTCGGTCGCTCGGCGACGCGCGAGCCCCTACCATCTTGATCGGCACATTCGGCCTGTTGGCGCTGATCCTGGCCATGACGGGAGTCTACGGTGTCATGGCCTACGTGGTAAGCCAAAGGACGCACGAGTTCGGTGTGCGCGCGGCTCTGGGTGCGGATTCCCGCCAGATTGTGCTGATGGTGCTACGCCGAGGGATGAGGACGACCTTGGTGGGAATTGCTGCGGGTCTCGTGCTATCTGCCGCGGTTACACGTCTGCTGGCAGGATTCCTCTACGAAGTCAGCCCGCTGGACCCCATCGTCTAC